>JAJUFK010000184.1 GCA_029266015.1 Bacteroidota bacterium | reverse complement strand
TGTTCGGGTATTCCAAATACAATTATAGATTGAACTCCAATGTTGTATAAACGTTTACATTCTTCAACGGCTAAATCTATTGAAAAATGATATATTCCCGGCATTGAAGCTATTTCTTGTTTAACATTCTTTCCATAATGAATAAATACAGGCATTATAAAATCTGAATGGTGCAATTGTGTTTCTTGTACCATATTGCGTAGTGTTGCATTGTAGCGTAAACGGCGAAGTCGAGTTATAGGAAACATACTAGTTACTATTAAGTTGTTGTAAAACCGAAACTATTCCTTGAGAAGTATATTCTTGTGCTTGTATAAAAGAGGTACAACCATATTCTTGTAATCGTTTGCTTGTAGATGGACCTATACTAATAATGGTGCAATAATTCCATATAGGTAAATTATTGCTTGCTTTCATACAATTTGTAACTCCCGAAGGACTTGTAAAAATAATATAATCAAATTGTTTATGTTCTATTTGAGTGAAAATTTTTGTATCAATAGTAGAAGGTATAACAGTATTATAGATAATACATTTTGTAATAGAAATATTTGGAGAAACTGATAAGGTAATCATATTTTCTGTAAGATTTCCTGTTGGAAAAAACACAGAAACAAATTGTCCATTAATATAATCAGAAAATTCTTGAGCAAAGTCTTTTCCGTTATTTTTACTGCATATAAAATGTGATATATATCCATAATCTGTTAATTTTTGTGCAGTTTTTTTCCCTACACATGCCCACTGAATGTGTTGTGGGATGTATTTAGGTTCAATACTGTCAAAAAATGTAGAAACGCCATATTTGCTGGTAAATAAAATCCATTGAAATTGAGATAAAGACTCGAATAGCTTTAAAATAGTATCGGTAATTTCAGCTTTTTTTATTTCTATCATTGGTAATGCCTGTATAGTAGCTCCATATAGTGAAAGTATTTCAGCCAATTCTTGTGAAGTATCTGCAGCACCGGTAAGTAAAATTCGAGTATTATGTAAAACAGGATTAGTCATGTTGTATGTTATTCAAAATTTCATGAGCTCCCGCATTATAAAATGTTTGGGCTAATTGTTTTGCAACTGTTTGGGCTTGCTGTAAATCTCCCGAATGAGAAAAGGTAAGTTTTTTGGTGCCGTCAACTGATAAAATTGCAGCTTGTAATGTAATAGTATTTTGAGAAATACTGGTATAACAACCCAATGGTAATTGGCATCCACCATTCATTTGTTCTAAAAATGTACGTTCAGCTGCAGCCATATACCATGTTTTAGAGTCATGTATAGTTTGAAGTATTTCACGAATATGAGTATCGTTACTACGGCATTCTATACCTATTATACCTTGACTTACTGCAGGAAGCATTATAGTAGGTTCTATGATGTGGGTAATTGCATGAGAATAATGTAATCGTTGCAGGCCTGCAGCAGCCATAATAAGAGCGTCGTATTGTCCACTTTGCATTTTATGTATTCTGGTATCAACATTACCTCGTATATCGTGAATAGTTAATTGTGGATTAAATGCAAGTAATTGTGCTTTGCGACGGAGTGATGATGTGCCAATAATATCATGTGGAGTTAATTCATGAATAGTTTTACCTGTTTTACTCAGTAATGCGTCTCTACATTCAGCTCGAGGTAATACTGCAGCTACACATAATCCTTCAGGTAGTTGGGTTGGTAAATCTTTTAAACTATGAACTGCAATGTCAACTTCATGCCGGAGCATAGCAGTTTCAATTTCTTTGGTAAAAAGATTTTTATCTCCAATCTTTGATAACGCTACATCAAGTATTTTATCACCGGTAGTTTGAATTATTTGCAATTGAATGGTAATATGCGGAAAAGCTTGTTCAAGTAATTGCTTTACTAAATTTGATTGCCAAAGTGCAAGTTTACTTCCTCGTGTTCCTATTGTAATTTTCACTATGTTTTTATTTTAGCGTTCAAGTCTAAATAAGTTATTAATTACTTGTAAATACAATTCTTTACGACCATTATCGGTAATTTCTTTGAGATTTTTTATTAATTCACGGCTGTATTGTTGGGTTAAATATCCTGCAAAATCCTTTATATTTTCTTTTACATCTTTTGAATTATCAACAATAAAACCATGAAATTCATCACGATATATTTTTTGTAAATGAAAATTTATAGCACGTATAGCAGGTTGTAAAGCACGAAACGAAAGCCATTCCATAAATTCTTGAACAAGTTCATCTATTATTGGTTGTGCATGTTCAATTTGTTCGGCGCGTTTGTCTTTGTTTGCTTCAATCATGTGTTGAATATCATCAACACATATAAGTGTTGTTAGACTAATATCTCTAATACTTTCTTCTATATTGCGAGGAACAGATAAATCTATATATACTTGAGACATATTTTGTCTTTTTTCTAAGTTATCTATGATACTTTGTTTGGTAATAAAAGTATGTCCTGCATTGGTAGCTGTTATAATAATATCAGCTTTATATAAAGATTCTAACAAATTATGGATAGGAATAAATTCTGCTGAGTATGTTTGAATCAAATTTTCTGCATGTTCTGGGGTTCTGTTAGATATTAGAATATTTTGAATGCCTTTTTCTACGAATCCTTGTAATGCTAATGTGCCGGTTTCGCCAGTACCTATAAGCAGCAAAGTTTTATCAGAATAATCAGTTACATACTTATTGCATAATTCAATGGCTGCAAAACTAACCGATGTAACACCTGTATTTAATTGAGTGTGAGTACGTACCTTTTTACCTGCTTCAAAAGATTTTTGAAAAAGACGCATTAAAACAGCATCTGTTAATGCTAATTCGGTACAATAAATATATGCTTCTTTTACTTGACCAATAATTTGGTCTTCGCCTAATATCATTGAATCAATGCCTGAGCATACTTTAAATAAGTGATATGCTGCATCGTCGTTTATATAGGTATAGAAAAAGCGTTCTGCAGCAAAATCAATTTTTTTAAAAGCTATTAAACAATTAAATAGAAGTATTGAAGCGGTAAACCCATCGTGTTTTTGTTGTGAAAAATATATTTCTGTTCGGTTACAAGTAGAAATTACAACAATATCAGAAAAATTAGCTTGTTTTTGGAGTTCCTCGGCAAATGTTGGTATTTCGGAATTTGAAAGTGCAAATTTTTCACGAATTTCCAATGGGGCAGTTTTATGACTTATACCAAGAATTCCAATCATGCAAAGAAAACTATATCAGTTGATAATTATACAAATATAAAAAAATACCGTACATGAAATTTAGATTTACATAAATTGAACAACAATTAAAGTATTCAAAAATGATACATCATCAATTATAGCGATTGGTATTTTTAATTCTATGAAGATAAACAAAAATAAAATATTGTAAAAGTATAGGTTTAGTGCCCGCATCCACAACTACCACTACCACAACCTCCTGAGTTTCCTGATCCGCAACAATCATCATCATCGGAGCAACTGCCGCTACCACATCCGCCACTACCGCAACCACAACCGCCTTGACCATGTAATCCGTAAGCAAGTTCATCTGCTGTAGCTTCGCGAATAGATTCTATTGTTCCTGTAAAGTAGAGAGTAGTACCTGCTAAAGGATGATTAAAGTCTATTATAACTTTATTTTCGGTATTATTTACTTCTACAATTTTACCATTGAGTGGATTACCTGAATTATCTCTCATTGGAATTATTTTTCCAATTTGCAATAAATCTTCACGTAACACGCCATCAATTATGAAAATATCTTTACTTACATCTACTATAGCAGATTCGTTTACAGTTCCATATGCTTCATCAGGACTAAGAGTAAATTCAAATTTATTACCTGATTCTAAACCTGCAATGTTTTTTTCAAAATGAGGAAGCATTATACCACTTTCAAAAACAAATTCAAGTGGACGAGCAGTTGTACATTCTTCTAAAATTTCTCCTGAATTGTTGTCTTTACGCAAAGTATACGTGAGAGATACAACATTATTTTTTTCTATTTTCATTATACTACAATGTTTTTATTTATAATAAATAGACATATAAGTTTTATAAACATTACATGAATACGTGCAAATGTATTATTTTTTATGAAGTACTGTTTAGAGTTTTTATATTATTTTCTTAATTAAAAAAAATAGTACTTGTATAGTATTTTTTTTAAGTAAAAATCATTTTGTAATATGTAAAAAACAAAAACAAATAATTTGAATTATTTAGATATTTTGTTATGCATTATGCACAACAATTTGAGGAAAAGGTATTTGAATACCTTCTTTATCAAATGCAAACTTTAAACGTTTTCGCATTTCGCCGCTTACTTCCCATTGTTTGAGTGGTTGTACATCACAATTTATTTTGAGAATAAGTGCAGAATCAGCAAAATTATCTAATCGTATAAATTGAGGAGGAGTAATAATGCGTTCTTTCCATTCGGGGTCTTTTGACAATTCAAATCCTACAGCATTGATTACCGAAATAGCTTTTTCTATATTAGTATTATATGATACCGCTACGTCTAAATTGATACGTGAAAAGTCTTTTGATAAATTAGAAACACGTTTAATATCACCATGAGGTATATGATGAACAATGCCGGAATTATCACGCAGGGTAGTCATGCGTAACGAAATATTTTCAACCATTCCTCCGGTATTGTCTATGCGAATTACATCACCTATACGATACTGATTTTCTAATATTATAAATAGCCCCGAGATAATATCGCGAATTAAATATTGACCACCAAAACCTAAAGCCAAACCAACTATTCCTGCTCCGGCAAGTAATGGTGCAATATCTAAGCCTATTTCTTTAAGTACCATAAGAGATACTATTACAATAAGAGCAATTTTTACAGTTGTTGTAAATATGCTTATTAATGTTTCTTCACGTTTCAATTCTGCTTCGCGAGATGAATATCTGTCGCCAACTACGGCTATACGAACGGCTCGGTCAATAATTTTATAAATAATTTTATTTATAATATATGATACTACAATTATTGCAATAATTTTAATACCATGACTTAATAACCATGGAATAATTTTTTCTGAAAATTCAACTAATTTTTGTTCAACTGCATTCATAATCCGTCATTATTTATTCATTATTACTATTATATTCTATTGGTAT
>JAJUFK010000042.1 GCA_029266015.1 Bacteroidota bacterium | reverse complement strand
GCTTTACAATTAAGTTTGCAAAGCTAGTTTCAAATCAAATCAAAAAATCAAAGAACGCTTATATTGTGCTGATATATATATTATTACAAAATATTTTTAAAAGTTAACGCATCACCAGTGATCAGAAATGGTAAAAAAAAAGCTTACAATTTCTTGTAAGCTCTGCGGAAGGAGCGGGATTCGAACCCGCGGTACGGTTACCCGTACGACAGTTTAGCAAACTGTTGGTTTCAGCCACTCACCCATCCTTCCCAGTTTGTACTAAAACCGCAGCAAAAATATAACTATTATTTAAAAATGCAAAGATTTTGCTTTGTTAATTTGATTTTTGTATTACAACTGAAAGTCTTTGTTCTAAAAGAGCATGTTTATATGACTGTAACTCTTCAAACAAACCATGCATAATATCTGTTTTCCCGGTATAGTGAACAAGATAAGCACATTGCTCAGCTTGCAATTGTTCATGTTTACAAATCTGTATTAAACAATTAATTACATGATCAAATGTATTAAAATCATCATTATACAAAATCAATGTGTAATTGTCGGCAATTAATTCTTCAACTTCAATTAATTCTTTTTCCTGTATCTGATTTTTTACTTTCATTGTATTACAAAAAACTATTTTTTAAAAACCTTCTTCGTTTGTATAGTTCCATCGGTAAACTCAATAGAAACTAAATACATTCCGGGCGATAATTTACTTCCGTCAATTATAACCTGCATAGAAGCATTTTCTTCTTTAGAATACATTTTGCTTCCTATTGTATTGAAAATTTGAACTGATTTTATTGCTTTTGAACTTTCTATTTGAATTGTATTTGTAAACGGAGAAGGGAAAACTTCTAATTTATTGCCTACAACTATAACATCTGTTGGTTCTTCGGGAATCTGCTCTGATTTAATTTCAATTGGAAATCGTTTTACTGTACCATGATTTGTTACCGTAACAGTAGTATCTAAAGTATGAACAGTATTTGTATGAGAATCCCAATATTTAATAACAGCCTGTTCCGGTATTCCTGCCGAATGAATAACAGCAGACACATATGAAGAGTCATTATGCATAATGATTCTTGCAACCATTCTACATTCATCGTTTACAAATATTGCAACCATGTCATTTACGTCAGCATTCATTCCATTAACCTTCACATAACCTGTAAATACAGTAGAAGTTTCATAATTTACACGATTCCATTCTGGTTGTGCAAATACACTTGTAACAGTAATTGCAAAAAACAATGCAAAAATTGAAAGTACATGTTTTGTTTTCATATCTATTTATTTTTTAAAATTCATAATTTATTGAACATATACACTACCAAAAACTTTTTTAATTATATCTTCGGCCCACATATAAGGATTTTTTCTAATTTTCTTTTCTTCTTCTCCAACTTTATAAAATAAACCATTGAGAGCTTTTTCAGTTGCAAATTCACCTATACTCTCTTGACTTATTCTGTTTACGGTATAACCTGAATTTTGATACAAAGTATTTAATGTTAGATTACTTTCTATAGTGTTAAGAGCACTATTTATTGAATTTCGTAATGTTGCCCATGCTTGATTTGCACTGAATCCTAATCCTAAATTTTTATTTAATTGAGCATCAATTTTTGGTGCAAATAAACCTTGGAGCGGACTAAAAGTTACAGCCTGAAAATAACCGGTAGCTGCTGTTGAATCAAAACCTTCTGCTTTAGTTTGTGCCAATGGATTTTTACCATTTAGAATATCCCATCCTTGATCAATTGTAATACCTGTAATAGCATCTACAAATATAGGTTTTGCTTCTTTTGCTGCCTCTTCTGCTGCTCTATTAATAGATAAAACTACATTTTCAAACTTTTGATCTAAATTAAAATATGATGCTAATTTAGGCACTTTATTTACTAATATTACAACCTGTTGACGCACCAATTCGGCTTCATCGGGGAGTGGTATTTTTAACAGTTTATTTCCATAATATCCATTAACAACAGACAAAGATGTAGCTGAAGAATCTGTTCCAATCGTCAACGCTGTTTTCAATCCTTGAATTACCTGTTCTGTAGTTAATTCATCAAGATTTGCACCAGTTAAATCATCTAAAAATTCACATGATGAAATCATGAAAACAGATAAAAAAATTATAATTGAAATATAAATTTTTCGTTTCATATTTAAAATTTGTATAAAATTAGTACTATTATTTATAAAATACAATAACCACACCAAATTTTTACTAACTTTGAATAAAAATTACTATGATTTTGAACGAAAAATATAGCTCTATCATTTCAATTTTTAAATCACTCTTACCTAATCCAACAACCGAATTACAATACAATTCTCCATTTGAATTACTTGTTGCTGTTATTTTATCGGCACAATGCACAGACAAACGTGTTAATCAAATTACACCTATTCTTTTCAAAGAACTTCCTACGCCATTTGATTTTGCTAACTCTAGTGTTGAACATATCTACAGTCTCATAAAATCTTGTTCATATCCAAACAATAAAGCTCAACATTTACATTCAATGGCCACTATACTTATAAGACAATTTAATGGGATTGTACCCAACACAATAGAAGAATTACAAATGCTTCCAGGAGTTGGTAGAAAAACAGCAAACGTAATTGTTTCTGTACTCTATAATCATCCGGCTATGGCTGTTGACACTCATGTATATAGAGTATCAAAACGAATTGGATTGACTCCTCAGGCAAAAACGGTAAGACACGTTGAAGACATTTTGACACAATATACGCCACAACATGAAATCCACAATATGCATCATTGGCTTATTTTACACGGAAGATATACTTGCACTGCAAGAAACCCAAAATGCAATGAATGTAAAATTTGTAATTATTGCGACTATTTTCGAGATATTACCAATAAAGATCTATCATCATTAAACTTTTGAATCTCACACATGTTTAAATATGCTGTTTCAAAATCTAATGTGGTAAAACGTGGTGAATTATTGAGAGACGTTTGAAATATCTGTTGCATTTTTTGATGTCCTACAATTTTACCGGTAGGAACTTCTATTGCTTCACTATACCCATCGGTATATAGAACTATAACTGATCCCGATTGACATTGAATTTCTTTGCGTTCAAATTGAGAGTTTACATCAATACCAAGCAGATTGCCATTAATTTCTATAGTTGAAACTATATTATTACTATATAACAATGGAGAAATTGCTCCGGCAGATGACATGAAAACATTATCACCGTTGTTTTCTATTACAACTACAGATAATGTAGTAAAAACTTCAGATAATTGCAAATCTTTAGAACAATACTGATTGAGCATTTGCAAAATTTTTTCAGGAGTTTTAATTATTTTTGAAATATTTCGTGAAGTAATAAACTTAATTGTTGATCTAATATATGCCAAATAAATTGGCACATACATCCATGCCCCCCATGATTTTCCCATTATATCACCCATACAAATAAGTGTATAGTCATCATCTATATGAAACACCTCATAAAAATCTCCGCCGGGAATATCATTATAATTTTCATGTAAAACTGAAACTGTAAATTTCCCACAATCAATTTCTTTAATTCGTTCAAACAAAAAAGATGAGTGTAATAGTGCCTTTTTTAAACTAATGATATATTGAGATTTGTTACGTTGTAAAAGAGAATTTACAAAGAGTATTTGTTGTATAATATATGACGGTTCAAAATGTTTATACAACACGCCTAAATTTGAATCAACAATAGGGAATTGAATACCTTCTGACACAAATAAAAACACAGGTGCCGAAGCATCTAATGCTTGCATAAACCTTTGAAAACGTTGAAAAACCCACGTTGCTGATTCATCAATACAAACAATACTATGCTGTAATGAATACAAGGCATCAAACAATTCTTTTGAATTATATAATACTGTATATGTAAAATCAGTATTTCCAAATATTTTTTCTGCAAACGCTGTTTCATAACCAGTACAATATAATACATGCAACCGTGAAGAATCAAGTGCTTTATATACAGAATGTTGTATATTTTGTTTCTGTATTTCATTTTTCTGCAACAATGCTTTTATTTTTGACACAAACACATGCTCTCGTATAGGTTTTGTTATAAAATCATCGGCACCTGAATTTAAAATTTGAACTATACTTTCTTCTGTATCATCAGAAGAAATTACTATAATTGGAATTAAATCATATTCTTGATGTTTTCTAAATTCACAAATAAAATCATATCCGTTCATTACTGGCATATGCAAATCGCATATAATAAGAGAAAATGCATAATTTGCCAATAAATCAAAAGCTTGCTTTCCATTATTTGCAGACAAACATGTATAATTAAATTCTTGCAAGTAACTTGTAAGCAACTTTACTGCAATAGGATTATCGTCAATGAGTAATATATGAGGTGAAAATTTCATATCACATATTACAAAAGAGTTTGTTTAAATTTTACTAATTGCCTCATCTAATGTAGAGTATATATCAAACACTGTTTGTAATTGCATTACTTCTAATAAATCATTTACTTCCGGCGATAAATTACATAAACAAAAACTTCCTCTATTTTCTTTTGATGTTTTTAAAACAGAAATAAGAGTTCCTATAGCAGAACTATCTATAAATTCCAAACCTTGCATATTAAGAATTAATTTTGCGCCATTTTTTTTCATGATAGTATTCAGTTGGTCTTTCACCTCTTGCGATATAATATAATTAAATCGCGAAACATTTTTAAATGAAGCAATTGCAATTTCTTTATCGATAGTTATTTGTAACATACTTTTTTTATGTTTTGGATAAATTTTGAATAAATATAGTATATTCTTTCTCCATTTGTATATAAACAAATAGTATTTTTTTTATGATTCTTATAAATTCTTTTTTTTTGATAGACAAGAATGAATCTGATTCTGTAATTTCAATTTCTGTTTTACACACATCAACACCAAGAATACTAAACGATGATTTGAGTGTATGAATAATTTTTTTTGCTCGTATTACGTCAAAATGTATAATACATTCCTGTAGTTGTTCTTGTACGTTTGTATTTTGTTGTAGAAATGCCTCATACATTTTACACATAAATTGAGTATCATTATCACATAACGACATCAAGTAATGTGGTTGAATAATTTCAAATTGCATATTTTAAAATAATTTGAAAGTTATATCCATCCCCATTTTACAAAATAACCAAAATACCATAACAAAGCAATTATAATTCCTAAACACACTATTACATACGTTATTTTAAGCCAAACCGGAGTTGTAGTTTTTTCAAATGGATCTTTAAGATCAATTTTAGAATTTTTAGGCAATTTTACTAACTGTGTTAATGTATTTCCAAAAGGTATATTTATAAGAACACGAGCATTTATAGCCCATCCATTTGCATCTAAAATCGGAGCTAAATTACGTTTTCGTAATTTTAACCATGCAATAAACATAGAAGGGGAAGATATAATTAAAATGATTGCAAGAATTGCTAATGGCATTTTCCACCACGATAGACTTAAAAAACCGGAAATAAACGAAGCTAATACTGCTCCTATTGCTCCTATTGCCATACCAATAGCAGCAAAAATTCCAACAAATTTTCCAATATCAAATGGCTGTGGTTGTGTACCTGCAGGTGGAGCCGAAATTTCCATAACATTTTTTGATTCAGCTTCATTTGTTGTTTTTTCTATTGAGTTTGTAACTTGACTTGTAACTTTATTTTCTTTTGACGCAGCAAATTTATTTGCTTGAGTTTCAATAAATCGAGCAACTTTTCTATAGGGCGACCAAAACGCTTGGCGAATACTTATAGGATTTTCTATTATTTTAATGATTGTAGCATCCCAGTCATTTCCATCTCTATCATAAAATACGGCGTTTCTACCTACCATTACATTATCTATATCACCGTTTGTAAGTCCTACTACAATTGTCATTTGTTTGTGTAATGTTTTTGAAACACAATCGCAATAAATTAAAAACATGCCACTATATCCTGCTATAGTATTATGTTTTGCCATATCAGAAACTTGAATACATAAATTGCAACTACGTTGCTCAATAAACAAAGTTCCAACTTCAAAAATAGCTCGTGAATGAGGAGCATATAAATCATGAAATGTTACATAATTTCGTAATAGAGTATATAAATCACGTGTAAATCTGAGTAATTTATCAACTAAAAAAATATTGTTCGCTTCATTTTCTAAAGCTTTGTCTTGAGCTATCAATTCTAAAAGCGAATTTTTATTATTTTCACGTAAAATATTTCGAATTGTTTCTATTCCTAACGCTTCAACTCGTTCTCCTTTTTTATTAGATTTCCACTGAATATATTCATTAAAAATATCAATAATATTTTTCCATTCACTATGTGTTATGTGAGTGTTTTTAGGAAACATTTTAATTACAATATCAGTATAGAACTGATGCATCTTTTCTTCCCATGCAGGATTAATACCCGAAATAAGAGATAAAGGTTTTTGGGGTTCAATTTTAGATAGTGGCAATGCTGCTATTTGATCTATACATTTCGTTATATCTTTTGAACTTATAGATTCTATTTGCGATACAATATTATGCAACACATCTATTGCATTTGCATCAAATTCGGCAATTTGGCAACGTAAAAAATAATCATCAATTTTTGATTGTACAGCCTCAAATAATTGTAAACAATTTTCGGTATTATCACCAAAAGGAAGAATTGCTTTATTTTGTTCAGCTAAAGAATACCATGATAAGTACTCATGGCAATTAGTATAAAATTCATTTACAATTTCTTCATTTACTCCGGTTAAACCACTTCTATCAGTAACAGAACCAATTGTGGAAATACAAAATTCAATAGTTTTTTGTAATTGTTCTAAATCAGTAGAAATAGATGTGATAATACCATCACCATTAAATCCTGTTTTTGCAAATATTGCAGTAGTATCGGCAGTATCAAGTATTGAAATATAATCTTGACTAGATTTTTCTAAATTTGAAAGAATTTGCTTAGCCGAAGCAAGCATTTGTTTACCTTCATCAAAATTTGTTTGTATGTGATGTAATTGAATACTTTCGGGTTGTTGTAAAATAATTTCAGGATTAATAAGCATGGAACATGTCCATTTTACAGCTTCCAGTACTTCAGGTACCCGAATTCGTCCATCAGCATCAGTATCAATAAGTTTTAAAGTAGCTTCATCTATGTTAAGTCCTTGCACCGGACAACTTAAAACTGTCCATAATTTTTGATCTAATTCATCTAAATGAAGTAGATCCTGTGCAGATTCAATATTTACCCTATTTACTCCTCCAACTCTAGAAAACTTCCAAATATGTGAAGATTGTGTTTCCATATTATTTAAATTTATAATTATAAGGCAATATATAAAAAAAAGCAATTGTAGAATTGCTTTGCATAAAAAAAAGGCTGTCAAATAATTGACAGCCTTTTTTTTTATATTTTTTAGAAAAAATTATTCAGCAACTACTTCAAAAGGAATTTTAACTTCAATACCTTTATACAATACAATTTTACACGAATAACTTCCTAAATCTTTAATTGCATGTTCTTTTAACACTATTTTTTTGCGATCAATGTCATATCCTGCTTTTTGTAAAGCTTCAGCAATTTGAATAGTATTAACGGATCCAAAGATTTTACCTGTAGAGCTTGCTTTTGTTCCAACAGTTAAACTAACTGTTTCCAATTTAGCAGCTAATTCGGCTGCATCTTTTTTTAGTTTTTCTTCTTTATGAGCACGTTGCTTCATAATTTCGGCATGTTGCTTTTTTGCCGATTCTGTTGCAAGGATACCTATACCTTGAGGAATCAAATAATTTCTTCCATATCCGGGTTTTACCGTTACAACATCATTTTTTAAGCCTAAATTAGGCATATCTTTTTTTAATATTATTTCCATGATATTGTTTATTTTAACAGGTCAGTAACATATGGTAACAAAGCAAGATGACGAGCACGTTTAACAGCTACAGCAACCTTTTTTTGATATTTGATTGAAGTTCCTGTAATACGTCGAGGCAATATTTTTCCTTGCTCGTTAAGGAATTTTTTCAAAAATTCAGGATCTTTATAATCAATATATTTTATTCCTAATTTTCTGAATCTACAATATTTTTTCTTTTTAACTTCTACAGATGGAGGAGTTAAATATCTAATTTCAGATTGATTTTGTGCCATAATTATACAGTTTTAGCAGGTTCTTGAACTTTATTTCTTTTCTTTTCTGCATATTTCACGGCATGTTTGTTTAGTTTTACAACTAAACTGCGAATTACACGCTCATCACGTTTATAGGCAGTTGTAAGTTTATCTAAAAACTCACCTTCAGACTTAAACTCATAAAGGAAATAAAAGCCGGTGTTTTTTTTCTGAATAGGATATGCAAGTTTTTTTAAACCCCATGATTCTTTATTCACTATTTCACCACCATTATCCTTTATAAGCTGCTCATACTTCTCTACCGATTCCTTTACCTGAATGTCAGATAAAACGGGAGTTAAAATGAAAACGGTTTCATACTGATTTATCATAACAGCTTACTATTTAAATAATTTAATTAATTTTTTGAGCGGCAAAAGTACACATATTTTTTTATGTAGCAAATTGTTTTCTATATTTATTTATGTTTTTTCATTCAAAACATACTATAAATTTTATGTAAAAAATAACAAACCTAAAATTCATTAATTATAAAACAACCACGAAACAGCAAATGTAACATATCCTGATTGTTGAGGATAATGCAATGCAGTAAAATTCTTTCCATATAATGCTGTATATAATCCATTATAGGTTACCATAAAACGAACAGGCTTATATTTTATAGTGAAAAATGCATTTATATGTGGATACCCGCCTATTTCTTTATCAAATTGCTGGGTATACACATTCAATGATGTATTATATTGTGGAACAAAATATTTTGGATACAACAAACCTTCAATTCCTATATAAGTATCAATTAATTTTTTGTACACAATATTTCTAAACGCAATTGAATTATATGTTGCCCATTGAGGATAATCTATTCCTGATGCAGAATTTGTTTGTAGCAAAATCCCATTTGAACAAGTCAATTTCCATATTTGTGATACTTTATTAACTTTTGCAACAAAAGCTTGTGCCGACTCCGACGATTGCAACAACATTCCTTTAGTATTAAAATACAAATAGTTTTGTAAATAATACTTTGATATATCTAATTGCAACTTGTATTTTATAAATATAGTTTGAAACGTTAAATTTTGAATGTGTTGTTGATTAAAACTATTATTCCACACATAATGATTTGATATATAACGGTTAAAAATACCTTGAGGTTTTAAATTGGAATTTGTAAAACCAAAGGTTACTTGTAAAGGATTATTTGGTGCAATTTCAAAATCTTTAGATATAAATATATCTAATGTATTATTTCCTTTATACTCCCCCCACATATAGTGTAAATAATTACCTCTAACTTGTAAGGCAATCGGATTAAAATCTCCTGTTAGATTAGTATTTACAAATAAAGAATTTGCAAATTCATTTGGATACGAAGCGTCATACATTCTCATATTAGTATGATTATATTGATGTCCAAATGAAACAATTGCATTATAATTTGCAAATGTTTTATTTCCATTCAGTTCTATAAAAACGGCATTTTTTATTTCAGACACAAGTGTTGTATCTTTTGTATTTAAGGTATCCCATAACGTTTTAGCGTACCAATTTTTCGGTAAATTACTATGAGAATACATATGTGAATAAGAATCATAATGAATTGTATATCCTAATGCTAAAGGATATTGAATAAGATTACAGTTAGTAGTATCAATTGATACAGGTTTTTGTAACACATTCCATTTTATAAGATTTGAAGCAGTATGATGTATTACCTTTGAATGTGCATTTTGTAATGACATAATAAAATGAGGTTTACGTAATAATGAATCATCTAAAATTCCACCATTTACATCAAAATCATACGAATACATTGCATACTTTGAATATGCAGAAATTCTTGAACCATTATACATTATCCAAGGAGCTACTTGTTTTCCTGCAAAAGTTTGAGGTGCATATTCACCTATTGATTTATAATAGTGTAACCGAACACCAGCATTTAAATACCTACTATAATTTTGAGTATGTAACACATTTACTTGCTGTTGTTGAAATTGAGAACCGGAATAATACAATTCGGTATAAGGCCGAGGTGCATTATAAAACAGCAATGATTGTGATGCTCTTTGAGAATGTAAAAAAGGATGAATAAACCACGGATTCAAAGAAAGCGGAGAGTATTCCAAAGAAAAAGCAGGTGACGCAAAAGAGCCCAAATCTAATTCATACTTAGAAATGTGAGCATTTGGTTGAAATTCAAAGAATTCAGCATGAGTTGTATCTATTGCAACTTGCTGTTTTGACTGCATATATTCTTGATAATGCCACAATGTAATATGTTTTGTTGTAAGGGAATCAGGGGATTGACTATACCCTTGAAAAAAAGATACTATAAAACATAAAAACACAAAGTAAATTTTATTCATACACATTACATTAATGAAAATCGTAAATTAACCCCACCATTTAAACTTGATGTTTTATATCCATTTGTCAACGGTTTATTCATACTATAATCCAAATATATTCGAATAGTAAAACGTTCATTCAACATATAGTCAGCATAGGTTTTTAACGAATACATTTTGTTTCCTGAAATTTTTCGAGTTATATCTTCTACAATATTTCTTCGAATAGTTTGATTATTTCTAATTGACAAATCCATTCTAATGTTCAAATCATTTTCGTATGATTGTTTTCCGTTTGCGGTATTAATATTTACTTTAAAATTTTTGAAGACATATCCACCCCCCACAACATATTCTAATCCTCCTGTTTCAGAAATTTCGGTATTTCTAAATGATAAACTCACATTTCTATTACTTCGTATTTCAAACTTGGCCGTCATGTTATTTACTAATTTAGCATCTACTCCTATTATAGGATTAAATCGTTCAGAAATACTAATGTTAGAAACATTGTACTGTGGCGAAAGATATAATAATCCATCAACCCTATCAATAAAATATGTATCATCAAACATACTTTCGGCAGTAAAAGTTTCATACGCACCTAAATTAAAATTAGAATTGTACGCATGATTTATATTGATAGATTTAAAATAATCTTTAAAATATTTTACCTTAGCTAAACCATTGTATGAAAATCTCCAATTAAGAGTACGCGCAAAATCTTTAAATGAAGAAAACATAGGTATAAAATAATTATCTAAATATACATCAGTAGGTTTTTGCCCTGAATAGGCAGCTAAAAAAGCCGGAATTAAAACATCTTGAGATGTTTCTTTATATAAAACCGGATAGCCTGAAATAGGATCAATTTCATACTCATTTCCAATATTTTTTTGTATTAATCTATTGGCAATAATTATTCTGTTTTCTTTAAATCGTTCATATGCTTTATCTGAGTTGAAAGCTGAAGAGATTGTATTATACGACATTGTAAAATTACCATTAGTTAATGCATTTCGTTTATTCAACTCTTCATTTCCTTGTAAGTATCTAGTATAATTTTTAGAAAAACTTCTATCGGCATTCAAGGTTATACGCATACTTTTAATAGGTTCTAACGAGGTTTGTACGCGCAATTGATTTGTATAAGTTCGTTTATATTTTTCACTTATCATCTCATTATCAACAAGCCATTCGGTAGTTTGCAAATAGGTGTCAATATTTGATGGAATAATACCAACAACATATGGCCAACCGGGGGTAGATAATGGACCAAAAGGTTTATACAAACCAAAATTTTGTGTACCATATTTATATCCGGGTATATACGTTCCTTCTGATTGAGTATAATTTACTGACAATGTTTTTGTCATCATTAATACAGTAACAACTTGATCCATAATTTTAGTAAATTGGGTTTCAACCACATCACGTTTACCGGTTACTGTTACTTTTGCATTATCTACATCTTTATTTGGAGTAAATTCAACTTGTGTAGGCGAAAGTACTTTTGTTGTTCCCATTACAACTTGGCCTTTATCATCGATCATGCTAACTCTTACATCTTCTGTTCTTAATTTATGATTTATAACTATTGGTACGTTAGCCTTTAATTTTAGATTTTCTTGATTATATTTTACAGTTTCTTTTTTCTTGGGTTGATTTGTTCCTCTATTTCGCATTCGTTTATTTACTTCATTCAAATACTTAGATTTATTATACAATCGAGTAAAATTAAATGTATTATCAAGACTTTGTGTATTAGAATTTGTAATAGTATTTCCAAAATTATCTTGATTACGAATTTCCGCACCTAATTGCCAGTCATATGAACCCGAATACTTATAATTTGAAGTAATCCAGTCTAAAGGTTTAATTTTATTGAATGGTAATTGGTAAGAAACAGTAGTCTTTTGTGAAAACGACATATTTTCACCATATGTTTGCATATTTCTGTATACTTCTCGTCTATAATCTTGCCAAACCTCTTCGTTCGTTTTATCAATTACACCATATGGTTCATTTATACGTGACTGATTAAGAGCAGAATATGTAAATTTAAGATTTTTAGATAATGCATAATTTACATCATACGAACGTAACCATAAGAATTTTTTGCTTGCCGTAAGAGGCAAACTTCCTCCATATTGTGATAAATTTCGTCTTTGTTGTTCTTTGTAAGTTCTATCCCATTCATTTTTAATGCTAACAGTTGTAGGCAACAAAAAGAAATTAATATCTTTTATAAATGCATTTTTATTTGATTTAAACGGTGTATAATTTTTAGGACGTAAATTATACATATAATTAAATGAAGCTTTATATTGGTGATTAT
>JAJUFK010000118.1 GCA_029266015.1 Bacteroidota bacterium | reverse complement strand
TAGGTGAAACCTCTACTGATTATACACCATGTCATAAATTTTCTCTATCGGGATTTAAAAAACCTCGCTTAACCGTTACAACTTCAAATTCATGTGTAAACGAATATACATATCCGGGAACCATTGAAATTATTTCAGTACCTAATCCTTCATTTATAGCTTCACCACAAACCGGGTGTAATCCTATGAAAGTTACTGTAACAAACAATTCTAATCCGGCACAAGTAAATAAGGTTTATTGGATGTGGGGCGACGGCCAAATAGATTCTGTAATGCATCCCGGTAATCATACATATTACGAAGCCGGTGTTTATAATTTAAAATTAAAAATTATAAACCAATTTGGGTGTGAAAACACATCACAATTGGTTGTAAACAATCAACCTACACCTGTTGCTAAAATATCTTTATCTGATGACAATATTTGTTTAGAACGACCGGTACAAGTATTTCAAGATACTACTTCATATGCCGGTGCTATTTACACTTGGAATTTTGACAATCCTACTTCACTCTCGGGAACAGACAAAGGTCCATATTCTGTAACATGGAATACTGCCGGACTTAAACAAATAACAATGCATATAAATTTAAACGGATGTATTGGTACTGTATCACGTATAGTATTTGTTAACCCGTTTTCAATGGTTCATTTAGAAAAAACTACCAATAAATCACCTATTTGCGAATTAGATGAAGTAGAATTTATTGCCACTCCTTCATATTATAAATCATATGAATTTATTGTAAATAATGATACTATACAAAAATCATCATCAAACATTTTTAAAACTAAAAATTTAAAAAATAGTGATGTTGTAAAATTACATGCAATAGACAGAGTTAACTGTCCATGTCATACTATTACAACACCTATAAATATGAATATAACACCCTTACCAAACGTAACCATTACCAGCACCCCTACCGGTTCTTCTATTTGTATGGGTGATACTATTAAACTCACTGCAAGCCCTTCCGGTTATGACGATTATCATTTTTACGATGGTAATGTACTATTACAAAAAGAAAGTGCAACATTGGTTCTTGATTATACAAAAGCAACCGGCGATCCTATTCGCGTTCTTGCATTTGAATCGGGTTGTATGAGTGATTCCACAAATCCGGCTACATATGTAATACCTGAAATAAAAAAAACTCTTAAACGTCCACAAATATTCTGTGGAAAAACAAGTATTGGCTCTATTAAATTTTTGTGGGATAGTGTACCCGGAGCTACTGATTATGAAATTAGTTTAAACGGAGGTGCGTTTGAACCTGTAAATGGGACTCTCAACCATGAAATATTTATTTCACAAGATTCAACTGTATATGCATTTTTAAAAGCAAAAGGAAATGTACCATGTGGCGACAGTGAAATTTCGCTTGATTCTGCTTCGTGTAAAAGCTTACCTTGTACTGCAATTAATTTTGTTACAAGTCCTGACACAGAAATTTGCGAAGGGCAGTCAACCATTGTATCTATAAAAGATATAACTATTCCTAATTTTGAAATTTATTGGAATAAAACATCAATACCATCTCCCAACAGATTACGTGTAATAAAACCAACACAAAGTACTCAATACTATGTAAGTGTAAAGAACACCGATGAACCAAACTGTCCTATGACAACCAAATATATAGATGTTACTGTTCATAAAATACCAACTGTTTCACTTATTTCTTCTATTACCGCTGATTCCATTTGCGAATCAACACGTGTTACGTTTACCGCACAATCACCCGAATATCAACTATATGAATTTTACAACAATTATGACATTGTACAATCCGGAGTAAGCCCCTATTATACAACAAATGAATTAAAAGATTTACAAGAAATCAGAGTTAGAGCAACACACTATGGGTGTAGAAGTGAATTATCGAATCCAATTAGTTATAGAGTAATAAAAAAACTAAAACAAACGCAAGTAGTATGTGGTACTACATCAGTTAATAGTGTTAACTTCTTATGGGACCCTGTTCCCGGTGCTACAGGATATATGATTAGTGTAGACAGTGTTGGCGGTGTTCCAAATTTTATAAATGTAGGAAATACAACAGAACATACTATAACTGGGTTACAACTTGGCGATGCTCGAACATTGACCGTAAAGCCTTATTCAAATACAGCATGTTCTACCGGAATGGAATATGCTTCGGCTACTTGTTTTACCGAAAATTGCTATCCTCTTACATTTGATAAATCTCAAGATTTAGAAATTTGTTCGGGTGACACAGCAACACTTTATATTCACAATGTTTCAGTACCATATTATTCAGTATCATGGAATGCAAAACCATTCACACAAGACACACTAAAAAAATATGTGTTTACCAAAGACACTATAATCATGGTAAGTGTTAGAAACAATAGTCAATTAAAATGTAATGCTTCAAAAAAATATTTCAAAATAAAAGTTCATGATTATCCGGTAGTAAGTCTTGAAACTGCAGAATACACCGACACAGTTTGTTCCGGTTCAGCTGTTACGTTTGTTGCAAAGCCATCTGGTTTTGACGAATATTTTTTCTACGACAATTGGAACTTAGTACAAGCAGGACCTTCGCCGGTATATGTGTGCAATAAATATTACAACCAACATGAAATATTGGTGCGCCCTAAAAATAATGGTTGTTTGAATATGGAAGGAACTTCTATTAAACGAGACGTAATAAAACCGCTTGATCCACCTCAAGTAAATTGTGGAAAAACAACTACCGGATATGTAGAATTTGTTTGGGATTCTATTCCCGGAGCTAATGGTTATATGGTAAGTGTAAATGATAACACATTTATTCCTGCAAATGGTACTTTTTCTCATACTGTATATACAACTCCTTCTACTCAAGTTTTAATAGAAGTGGTAGCAACAGGAAATACCCCATGTGGCACAAGTTTATCATCTTCTATTTGGTCTGGTTCACTTACAATGTGCGAAACAAAACCGTGTGAGCCAATCAATTTTACAAGACCGGAAAATTTTGCTATTTGTGCAGGACAACAAGCTAATTTAGAAATACAAAATCTAACAGAACCAACAAATTATAGTATTTCATGGAAAGGTGAACCAGAAACCACCTCACTTACATATTCTTATAAACCACTCCAAACCGATACTGCATCTATTATTTATTGGGATAAAAATCAACCAGGTTGCTTCCCTGCTCGAAAATATACAGTAATAGATGTATATGATATTCCTGTTACCAACCTTATAGCTCCTCAAGATACCGTTTGTCAAGGCGACAACATAACCATAGAATCAACTTTACAAGGAATGGATACTTATGATTTTTACAGTAAAAACAATCTATTATATTCAGGAAATAAATATTGGTTGCCAATATATGATATTCAAAAAGATACAAGTATATATCTTACTGTCAATTTTCAAGGGTGCACATACAGTACCGATGTAATGAAAATCACTTCTTTACAATTAGCTCCTGTTACCCTTATATCATCTGCTGTTCATGATTCTATTTGTGAAAATGCGTCACTTATTCTTACTGCACAGGCTCAAGGATACGAGAATTTTGCTTTTTACAGAAATGATTCTTTATTACAAAAAAGTGCAGCAAAAACATATTCTATCCCCCGAATATTTTTGAGTGACACAGCAAGAATTGATTCCGTATATGTATATGGATATAATTTCTTTGGCTGTAAAAGCAAGGCTTCAAACCTAAAAAAACATACTGTTTTACCCAAGACAAATATTACCATATCAACAGACAAATCAAATATTTGTTTATATGAAGATGTTCAAATAAGTGTATTGCCAAATGACTTAATGCATTATATGTATATGAATAATGCCCAGCCTATGATTTCGCAACCTATGGCTGAATATGTAACCAACAAAATAGGATTTTCCAACAAAATTGAAGTATTAGCAAGTAATGAATATGGGTGTTTTAGTGATACTTCCAATGCAATTATTCTTACAGTAGCACCAGTTGCAAATCCTACAATTGTAGCTTCTGATACAGTAATTTGTATAGGAGAAACTATTCAATTGCAAGGATTATTAGAACCGGGGTATGAAACTGCTCAATTTCATTGGCATACAGGTGCACAAACCGCTAACACAGACTATACACCTTCTTCAACAAACTATGCATGGGTATATACTATATTTAATAATTGCAAAAGCCTAACTGACAGTTTAGAAATTGAAGTAGACCAAGTAAAACCTGCTATAGATTCGGTATTACCAATTACCGCATGTATTGGTTCTACTATAGAATTACCCGGTAACGGAGGTATGTTTTATCAATGGTTCCCAGCCGATTCTGTTAGTGACCCTACTATTGCCAATCCTACAATTAAAGTAATGAAAACGCAAATATATACGTTTGTAGTTACAAATACCGCATGTGTTGATTCTTCAAAAATTTTAGTCAACATGGATTTATGTTTAGACGAATTACCATACGATATACCTCAAATAATTACGCCAAATAATGATGGGGTAAACGATACGTGGAACATAATGTATATAGATTATTTTACTCAAAATTCTGTAAAAATTTATAACAGATGGGGTGAACTTGTATATAGTAAAGCCCCATATGATAATACTTGGAATGGCAAGAACAATACAAATAAAGAATTACCAAACGGTACATATTTTTACAATTTAGAATTAGGGCCAAACATGAAAAAATATTCAGGCTTTGTAATAATAAATAAATAAAAAATGAAATATATTGTAAGTATAGCAATTATAATGTGTTTGAGTATAATACTATATGCTCAGCAAAAACCTATACCTACACAATATATGAACGACAAATATTTTGTGAATTCTGCTTATGCCGGAACTACAAATAATGCAACAGCTTCAATCAATGCAAAACAATACCTCAACGGTATTGAAGGAGCTCCTACTACTCAATACTTATATGTACAATATCCCCTTTTGGCAAATTTTATGGGAATTGGTTTAAAAGTAATGCATGACCAAATAGGGGTAACATCACAAAATAATGCACTTATAACCTATGCTTACCAAATTGGTATATTAGGAGGAAATCTTTCATTTGCTCTTGATGCTGGTTTGTATAATGCAAAAACACGTTTTTCTGATTTGATAATTTCTGATGATGCTGCCGACCAAGCCATACCAATGAATAATGAAACTATTATGTTACCCGATGCTTCATTTGGAATGTTTTTTACATTTCAAAATCTGTATGCAGGATATAACGCATATAATTTAATGGGAGGTAAAACTTCCTATACGTCTACAGGATATATTGGGAAAGAAGTTTTATCAAAATATCACTACATTATTGGAGGATACACAATAAAACCCAATAAAGAGTTACAAATAGAACCAATTCTATTATGTAAAGTTGCACAAGCAGCTCCTATTCAAGTAGATGTATCATTGTATACACAATACACAAAATTACTTAGCGGTGCTGTTACTTACAGTACCCAACGAGGTTTATCTTTCATGGTTATGGCAGGTTTTAAAGAAGGTCAATATAAAATAGGCTATTCATATGATATGTCAATACCCGGTAATAGAGCTTCATTTTTACATGCAGGGCACGAAATTATGTTTAAATATTCATTAGAGTTAACTCCACCTGCAAGTCAAAAAGATTTTAACCCTATTTATTATTTGAATTAATGATGAATAAATATTTCATACATATTGTGTTATGTATTATTTGCATAGTTTTGATGCAAACACAAGATATGTATGCTCAAAAAAATATTGTAAAAGCTAATATGTATTATAACAGCCAGTTATATGCACAAGCAATAGAATATTTTGTAAAAGAAGTGGCTGCAAACGATAAAGAAACAAAACGAGATGCTATGATAAAACTAGCATATTGCTACAAACAAACCGGCCAATTTATAGAGGCAGAAGAAGTTTATAAAGAATTAATGAAACAATATGGAAAAAAAGAACCAATTTTCATATTTGAATATGCCAATGCTTTACGAAGTAGTTCTAAATATGCCGAAGCAATTACATTTTTTGAACAATACAAAAAAATCCGTCCTAATGACCCATTAGCAGAACAATGTATTCAATCGTGTATTCAAGCAGAACAATGGCTTGTAGAAACACCGGAATATTTTGTGCGAATCATACCACAACTCAATACCGAAACTTCAGATATTTCTCCTGTGCTCAAAGGTGATACTCTCATTTTTTCATCATCGAGAACAGGAAGCGTAAAAAAAACCATTGACGTCAAAGAAGGTGGTAAATCTACAATGCTTGATTTATTTTATGTAAATCTACAAGACTCAACATTGAAAACAAGCAACAAAGGATATCTTAAAAATCTCAACACCTATATGCACGAAGGCCCTGCCACTTTTTCTGCCGATGGCAATACCGTATATTTTACTCGTACCGTGAGAGGTAAAAAAGACAAAAAAGGAGCACCTGTAACATTACAAATTTATGTTTCGCGACGTTTAGCATCGGGTGAATGGTCTGAATCAAAAAGTGCATTAGCTATCAATAGTTTAAAATATTCGGTATGCCACCCTTCATTATCGGCAGACGGTAAAAAACTATATTTTGCTTCGGATATGCCAGGTGGCAAAGGCGGTACAGACATATACGTATGCGAACTTAACAAACAAGGTCAATGGGGTAGTCCCAAAAATTTGGGTGAATATGTTAATACTATTGGCAATGAATTAACTCCTTTTATTTTTAACGATTCTACTCTTTACTTTTCCTCTGATTTTCACCCGGGTATGGGGAAAAAAGATATTTTTGTTGCATACTACAAAGACAAAGAATGGCGCGATGTAGAAAACCTAAAACCTCCAATAAATACTCTTGCAAATGATTTTGGGTTTGTTAGATTTCCTAACGAAAATAATGGTTTTTTAACTTCAGATCGATTCAATGGTATTGGACGTGAAGATATTTATAGTTTTATAAATACAGAACCTATCACTATTCAATTTGCTACATCACATTTTGCCATCAAAGACAATAGCTTTTTCAATACCGCATCATACCAATTAGACTTTGGTGAAGGCAAAGACAAAATAGATATTGTTTCAAATAAAAAGGAATTCAGATTTACGATTCAAGACACATCATTGGTTATATTACAAGAACGACGCGAAGGATTACCATATAACAGAATTAATCTACAATTCAAAAAAAATGAAGACGCATATTTTGAATTAAATGTACGTC
>JAJUFK010000218.1 GCA_029266015.1 Bacteroidota bacterium | reverse complement strand
ATATTTCCAGAGGCAAATATGAATACAAATTAAAAATAGGATTTTCCTTATCATCAAGTATTGGATCTAATGAATGCGGATTTACGGCAATATTAGGTTATAATTCGCCTGTGTCAGGATTATGGTACATTGTAGGCAAATAAATTTCTTTTTCAAAATTATTTTTTATATACAATCCGGTAGCCTGAGCAGAAACTTTGGGTAAATACTTGGTGTAAGCAGCTTGTTTTTCAAGTTCAGCTTTAGTATGTGTTTGTTTGGCAGTTTGTATGTCAGTATTATTTCTTATAGCCATAGATTGTGCCGAATCTAATGAAAGATATATTTGTGATACAACAGTATTGCTTGCAAAACAAAGATGTAACAATACTATAATTGTGAATTTTATATTATTCATATTATTCTTCATAATTGATAGTTTCTTGTTTTCGTAAACTTTTATAATAAGTTACAGGAATGGTGAGCAAAGCTGTAATCATACTCCATGTAACCCCAAATGCAATAACACTTGCTAGTGGGCTCCATAATTGCGAACCTGAAATAATCATTGGAACTACTCCAATAGCTGCTGCCATTGCTGTCAAAAAAATTGGCCTCATTCTTCGTTTAGCAGCTTCTATAGTAGCTGTTTTAATATCATACCCTTCTGAAAGTAATACATGTATATAGTCAATTAGAATAATTGCATTGCGAACTACAATTCCCGATAAACTAATAATTCCCATAAAAGCCGTAAATCCAAAAGTGTTATTTGTTATAATTAATCCGGCAAGAGCACCAAATAAACTAAATGGTATGGTAAGCATGATAATGCTTGTTTCTTTTATATTTTTAAATTGGAATAGTAATATGAGAAATATTATTACTAAACTTATAGTTAATGCAATAATCATTTTAGAAAATACTTCTGTTTTATTGGCTTGTTCACCACCGTATGTATATGTATAACCAACAGGCATCTGTAAAGTTTCAATTTTAGGTTTTAGTTCTTTTAAAACATCAGCGGCTAAATAATTGGGTACCATATCACAACCAATAGTCATGCAGCGTATGCCGTTTTTATGAATTATTTGTCCTGGAAACCATTGTGGTTGTATACTTGCAATCTGACGCAAGGGAACATTTTTTTTAGTTATCGGTGATTGTACATATAGATTTAATAAATTATCAACAGTAGCTTGTTTATTGTTTTGTGTTCTTAAAGTAATAGCAACTTCTCTATTGCCTTCAAATATTTTTGTTGCTGAATATCCATTCGAACTCAGATAAATAAGTTGAGCAATACTTTGTGTTGTAAAGCCTAAACGAGCAGCTTCAGAATTTGTCACAATAGTATATCCTAATACATCTTCTTTAAAATTATTATGAATTTCTCCTACACCTTTACTTGTTTTCATAATAGTTTTTATAGTGTCGGCAAGCATTTTTATTTGTAAAAGATTATCACCGTATATATTTACTTCTACAGGAGCGTCAAGAGCTTGTCCTTGTTGCATTTGTTTTACATATATTTTTCCTTCGGGGACAAGGGTATCTATATATGATTGTAATTCATGTGCTAAATTAATAGTTGCTTTGTTGCTTTGAGTATTAATTAGAATTTGAGCATAATTGGTCAGAGGAAATTCAGGTGAAACATTATAATACACTCGTGGTGCACTCATACCTACAAATGTAGCATACGATGTTATTCGTTTATCATTTTTAATTACTTTTTCAACACGCTTAATGCAGGCGTTAGTGTATTCAATTTGTGTACCCATAGGCATCCATAATTCAATAAAAAATTGATTTCGTTCTGCTTCAGGAAAAAATTTATGACCTACACCATATACAAATAACAATACTGCTATTGCAATACTCATAATTGTTACTATTATAATAGTTTTGGGATATTCAACACACCATTCTAATGCTTTGTTGTATATGTTTTGCATGTGAATTAAAATAGATTTTTTATGGTGTTTTGTGTCGTTTTCGAGGTCTTCTTTTAAGCCCTTAGTAATAAATACAAAACATAAAATAGGAGTTAGAAACATTGCAACTACAAATGAAGAAGACAAAGCAACAGTTACTGTAATGGGTAAATCGTGAATAAATTCACCAATAGGTCCTGTTAATAATATGATTGGCAAAAATGCAGCTATAATAGTAATAGTTGCAGTTAAAATAGGAATTATGAGTTCATATGCACTTTGCCATGCTGCCGTCCAACGCGATATTCCTTTGTCTAAAAGTTCTACATAGTTGTCGGCTACCACTATGGCATCATCAACTACCATTCCCAGTACTACAATTAACGATGCCAATGATACTTGATGTAATTCAATGTGAAATATATGAAGTATAGCAAATGTTAAAGCTATAGTCATAGGAATTGCTGTAGCTGCTACCGTGGCAATTCTGAATGGAAGTAGTAATAAAACAACAATGATAACAGCTATAATTGCAATTAAAAATTCTTGTAAAAAATGGGTTACATTGTGGTTAACTAATTCCGGCTGATTAGAAATAATAGTAATATCAACGAATGAGGGAACTTCTTTCTTTAATTGAGTAAGAATTTCATCAACTTTTTTTCCAAATTCTACAATATTGTTTCCCTCATGCATTTGCACACCTACAATAATAGCATTATTTCCATTTATTCTTATTATTGATTCCGGTTTAGCATATTCACGTGTTATGGTAGCTATATCTCTTAATCTAACAACAGCACCGGTGCTTGAAGTTGCTACAATTTGATTTTTAATTTGTTCTTCATTGGTATAAAACCCACTGGTATGTATAGGAATTTCATATTTGTCGGTGGTAATACTTCCACTTGCAAAAATTACATTTTGTGTTTTTAAGACTTGTAAAATTTGTTCCAGAGATATATCGTATTGTGATAATTTCTGAGAATTAAATAGAATAGTTAGTTCTTGTTTTTGTTCACCTATTCTTTTAATCTTAGAACTTTCCGGCAAACTACGTATTTTATTTTCGAGCATCAATGCATATTCCTTGAGTTGTGCATTTGATACTTGGTCTGATTCTATACTTATAAGTAAAGCTTCGGTATCTCCAAAATCAGAATTTACAAAAGGACCAACTACTTCATGTGGTAGTTTTGTTTGTTTAATCAATAAAAGTTGATTTCGTAATTTATTCCAAAAAACATCCGGATTTGTAACGTCTTCATTTATCCATACATATACTAAAGAAACTCCGTCACGTGAAATAGATTTCGTTTTTTCTTTGCAAACTTCTGCATTTTGAAATAATAGTTCTTCAATAGGGTGAGTTACTTGATCTTCTACTTGTATAGCATTTGCACCGGGGAAATACGAAACGAGCAATCCTATAGGTGAAGTAATTTTAGGATCTTCGCGTCGAGGCATAGTGAGCAATGAATATACGCCAATTATAAACACTATAAGTAATACTGTAAGTGTTACTTGCTTATATTTTAATGATGCACGTACAAGATTCATATATTTTATTTTATGATTATTGAACTACCATTTTCTAACTTATGTTGACCTGCTACAATTACTTGATGATTAATATTGAGCCCTTCGGTAATTTCTATCATATTATTAGAAAGTGTACCAATTGAAACCAAAATTTTAAATGCCTTTTGAGATACGGTGTCTGCAATGAAAACATAAGGCATATTGTTTACATCATGTAAAATACATTCAGTTGGAATCATGCAACTTTGTTCCGGCGTATTGATTTGTATTGAAATTTCTGCTGTCATACCCGGGCGTAACAACATATTTGGATTGTCAATGATTATTTTTATAGGAAACGTGCGTGTGGCAGCATCGGCTAATGTCCCAATTTCTACAATAGTTCCTGAAAATACTGAGTCTAATGAAGCAACATATACCGATGCTTTATTGCCAATTGAGATATTTCTTAAATCCGATGCAGGTACAAAACACTGTACTTTTACTTGTTTTATATCTGAAATTGCAAAAACTTGAATTCCTTGTCCAATTATTTCTCCTACTTCAACACCTTTTTTTAATACAATTCCGGTAATAGGAGAATATAATTTAGTATCATTTACATTTTTTGTTTGTAATACCTGTTGCGCTTTTGCTGCTTTTAATCCATTTGAAATTTTAATATATTCACTTTCGGCAATACTCTTTTTTTCATATAATTGAGAAATTCGTGCATAGTCATCTTGCATTTGATTCAAATTTGCATCGGCAATTTCTTTTGCTTGTTCATAACTTATAGGGTCTATTGTAGCAAGTATTTCTCCTGCTTGTATTATATCTCCTTCTTGTACTCTTATTGAATTGATTTTTCCTGATACCAAAAAACCTAACCTTACGGTTATATTACCTTCTATATTACCGCTTATGGTAATTGTTTTCATTTTATTTAGTTAAGTTTGATTATTGGGTTTTACTAACAAAGGTTTTTTTT
>JAJUFK010000066.1 GCA_029266015.1 Bacteroidota bacterium | reverse complement strand
TATTGTATATCATAATAAATTATTACACTGAAATTTCCTCGAGTACTTCACATTATTAAAAATCGTTATTTTATTACATTATTTGGTTTTTTGGTGTGGCTTATTTTTATTGATCATAATAATTTAGTTGAAAGACATAAGATGTATAAGGAACATAAAAAATTGCTTGAAACAAAACGAGAGTATAAACAAAAAATTATTGAAACTCGTGAAGCAGCCAAAGCAATGGATAATAAAGAGTATATTGAGAAAATTGCTCGCGAAAAGTATATGATGAAAAAAGAGAAAGAAGATATTTATATTGTAACAGAATAAAATGAAGTTTATATCTATATCGCCCGAAAAAATTACTGATAATACTTTTACTTTAATTGGTACCGAATGGATGCTTATTACAGGTGGTACAATACAAAAACATAATTGTATGACTGCCAGTTGGGGGGGTGGTGGTGTATTGTGGTATAAACCGGTAGTATTTGTATTTGTAAGACCTCAACGATATACATATGAGTTTTTACAAAACAATGAATTTTTTACACTCAGTTTTTTTGATTTGCCATATAAACCACAACTACAGTTTTGTGGTACTAAAAGCGGACGTGATTTTGATAAAGCAAAAGAGTGTAATTTTTCAGTAATTGAAACTAAAAATAAAGCTATAGGATATGAACAAGCTAAATTAATAATTGAATGTAAAACACTATATTCTCAACAATTATCACAAGAAAACTTTATAGATACAACACCTTTACATCATTATAGTCAAGGTGATTTTCATGTTCAGATAATAGCAGAAATTACTGATTGTTTAAGTTAATAATTACGATAATTTTTTTTGTAATCCTTTATCAAGCGCATCAAGAAATTCTTCGGTAGTAACCCAATGACTGTCATTCATATGTTTACCGTGAATTGACAAGGCTAAATCTTTTGTCATAATACCTGATTCTACCGTTTCTATGCATACATTTTCTAAGGTTTGAGCAAATGTAATTAACTCTTGATTATTATCTAATTTCCCTCTGAATTCAAGACCTCTAGTCCATGCAAATATAGAAGCAATAGGATTTGTTGATGTTTTTTTGCCTTTTTGATAATCACGATAATGACGAGTTACGGTACCATGTGCTGCTTCTGCTTCCATGGTAGAACCATCAGGGGTAATAAGTACCGATGTCATTAATCCTAATGAGCCAAAACCTTGAGCTACCGTATCGCTTTGTACATCGCCGTCATAGTTTTTACATGCCCATACAAATTCACCATGCCATTTAAGAACAGATGCTACCATGTCATCAATTAAACGGTGTTCATATGTTAGTCCTAAAGCATCGAATTGTGTTTTAAATTCTTTTTGATATACTTCTTCAAATATATCTTTAAATCTTCCGTCATATTTTTTTAGAATAGTATTTTTTGTTGACATATACAGTGGCCATTTTTTTTGTAAAGCCATGTTAAAACATGATCGTGCAAAACCATATATAGATTCATCGGTATTGTACATAGCCATTGCAATTCCATCGTCTTTAAATGAATATACTTCATGTGTTTGTGGAGCGCTTCCATCTGCGGGTTCAAATGTAATAGTAAGCTTCCCAGCTCCTTTAGTTACAAAATCAGTTGCTTTGTATTGGTCTCCATGTGCATGACGACCAATAACAATTGGTTTGGTCCAATTAGGGACTAAGCGTGGAATATTTTTAATAACAATAGGTTCACGAAAAACAGTGCCACCTAATATATTACGAATAGTGCCATTGGGCGATTTCCACATTTGTTTTAAATTAAATTCGGTTACACGTGCTTCGTCAGGAGTTATAGTTGCACATTTAATACCTACTTTATATTTTTTAATTGCTTCTGCTGCATCTATGGTAACTTGGTCGTTTGTAGCATCTCTATTTTCAATACCTAAATCAAAATAGTGTATGTCAATATCAAGATAGGGAAGAATTAATCTTTCTTTAATAAATTTCCAAATTATGCGAGTCATTTCATCGCCATCTAAATCTACTACCGGATTTGCTACTTTAATTTTTTGCATAGTTGTACAATATTAATTCTCAATGTTAGATATATTTCTATTGATTTCATTACAAAAGTATTGGTATTTTTTTGATAACGATAAATTTTTTTTATTCGAATTACGCATGTTTTGTGTTGACTCAAATCCATACAATTTTGGCATAATTGAAAAATCAGAACTTCGATTTTGCGTGTTTTATACAAAAAACAAAAAGTTTTTTAGTATTTTGCCTACAAAATTTCTAATACAATGGAATTAACTAAAATATATAATGATTTCTTTAATAGTGAAAAGGCTGGAGGTCTAGTACTTATAATTTGTACAGTATTTTCATTATGGATTGCTAATTCATTTTTGGGAACTCATTACCAAGCTATATGGAACTTTGAACTTGCCGGTCATTCAGTAGTTTATTGGATTAATGATGGCTTAATGGCTATTTTTTTTCTTCTTATTGGTCTTGAATTAGAACGCGAGATTTATCAAGGTGAATTATCAAATATACGAGAAGCGTTATTGCCTATATTTAGTGCTATTGGTGGAATTATTGTACCTGCATTATTATTTTTGTCTCTAAATTATGATGAACCTACTCGTTCAGGATTTGGAATACCTATGGCAACCGATATAGCATTTGCTATTGGTATATTATCGTTATTAGGAAATAAGATACCCTTATCATTAAAAATTTTCTTAACCGCTATAGCGGTAATAGATGATTTAGGAGCGATACTAATTATTGCATTTTTTTATTCAAAAGGAATAGCTTTGACATATTTGTCAATAGCGATTGGTATTTATATAGTTCTTATTGTTCTTAACAGATTGCGGGTAACTCAGTATATGCCATATATAATTGGAGGTATAGCTATGTGGTATTGTATGTTGCATTCCGGTATTCATGCTACAATTACCGGTGTTTTGCTTGCATTTGCAATACCGTATGGAAATGGTTGCAGTCAATGTCCGTCAACTAAAATTCAACATATGCTTCATAAACCAGTTGCGTTTATTATTTTGCCAATTTTTGCTCTCGCTAATACTGCTATTATTATTAATTCTAAACTTGGTGATATTTTGTTTGAACCATATAGTGTAGGAATTTTATTAGGATTAATTTTAGGAAAACCAATTGGAATTTTTGTGCTTACATATATTACAGTAACGTTTAAGATTTCTAAATTGCCTGAAGATGTTAATTGGAAGATGATTGCCGGTGTAGGCATGATTGCCGGTATAGGATTTACCATGTCAATTTTTATTACTCTTTTGGCATTTTCAGATGAAACTATTATCAATAATGCAAAATTTGCAATTCTTATGGCATCTCTTATATCAGGTATTTCTGGATATGTTTTTTTGCGAATGCAATCACGTAAAATCGGATTTCAAAACCAAAAGGCAAAAAAACATACTGATGACCATAATTGTACCTGTGGAAAATATAGTAAATAATCTTTTTTTGTGTTGAAATGAAGTTACTTTATAAAATATTGTATTCTGTTTTAATTGTATTATTTACTACAATTTTGTTTCAGTATCAATTATTTTCTCAAATTACACCGTTTGATGTATTGCCTCATATAATGCGCGGAATTAATTTGGGTAATACATTTGAAACAGATAGTGTTGAAGGACATTGGAAACAAGATGCTCCTGAAGAATGGAAAGATAATGGACCTGCACAAGAATATTATTTTGATGCATATAAACAGGCTGGTTTTACATGTGTTCGCATACCAGTAACTTGGCATACGCGTACCTTATATGAATCTCCCTATACTATTGATAATAATTGGTTACAGCGTATTGATGAGGTTGTAGAATGGGCTCTTGAAAGAAATCTTTTTGTTATACTTAATGCTCATCATGAAACATGGCTCAAAGAAAATTATTCAAATGCTCAATATAGAGAAAGATTTGATAGTATTTGGAGTCAGGTGTCAATGTATTTTAAAGATAAACCGGAAAGGCTTATGTTTGAAATTATTAATGAACCATTGGGAATGTCGGTTTCTGAAGTTGATGATGTAAATGCTCGGATTTTACAAATTATAAGAAAGTCAAATCCTACAAGAATTATTTTATTTTCAGGCAATAAATGGTCAAATGTTGATGAATTACGTTTAGCAGCTATTCCTCAAGATAATTATATTATGGGATATTATCATTCATATGAGCCGTGGAGTTTTGCAGGTGAAGGGCAGGGGACTTGGGGAACACCTTCTGATATTGCAGCAATGAAAGCACGAATTGCTAAAGGCAAAGATTGGGTAGAAAAAAATAATATACCTCTTATAATTAGTGAGTTTGGCACTGATACTTTATGCGATTATAATTCTCGTATGTTGTTTTATGCATATTATGTTGAAGAAGCTTTTAAGCAAAATATTGCATTTGCAGTTTGGGACGATGGGGGAACTTTTAATGTGTATCGAAGAAATCAACAAACCTGGCATGATACCAAAGAAATACTTATTCACTATTCTCATGTGAGTCCAACACAATTACAACTTACACAACAAGATAATAGTGTGAAGATACATTGGTTAAATAGAATGACAGCAGATAGTGTTGATATTGAACGTCGGTTTACAAATTCTCATTTTCAAACTATAGCTCGTGTTGCAAATACTGATGAATTGTATGTGGACACTGATATAATATCCGAAGATTTTCACTATTATAGAATTAAAGCATATAGAAATGATTCTATATTTTATTCATATTCTCAAAGAATATTGGTTGCTCCCAATGAATCACAGAGAAATCCATATTTTTCTGAACCATTTGTTATTCCAACGTCATTTCAGGCCGAACATTTTGATAAAGGCGGATATGGATTGACATATTATGATGTTGACTTTATACAATCGCATTCAAATTATCGGAGCGAAAAAGGTGTTGATATTATACAAACACAAAATCAATCGTATGCATTGATTCAAAATCAAAAAGGAGAATGGTATGAATATTCTGTAAATGTTCCTATTGCAGCAGAATACGAGATATCTGTATATATTGGTGCTATTACAAGTGGAAGTTTTTCAATACAATCAAATGGGGTAATTAAATCAAAATCTTTCACTGCCACAGGCTCATATACCAATGTAATTCCAAATTCTATACGAATGCAATTACCAAGCGGAAATCAAATTTTACGATTAAATATTACTAAAACAGGAGATTTTGCAATTGACAGTATTGCAATTACCGGTATTAATTCTTCTCTAAATACTTTGGAAAATACTGATTTTAGAATTATAAAACATGAAAATAATAGGATTACTGTAGTTTCTGTAAATTATTCTTCTCACAGGCAACCTATTAGTATATATAATGTGTTGGGAAAACAAATTATGCAATTACAATTGGAGCAAGGTCTGTGCACATTTTCATTGATGCATATGCCTCATGGATTGTATTTAGTAAAATGCGGAGGCATTATTCGGGCAATTGTTGTGGAGTAATGAGTAGCTGTTACATAGGTGAAAATGTAACATCAAAAACAACAACTTCAGGTTTATTACCAATTCGTACTGTTGGTCCCCAAGTGCCAAATCCCGATGAAACATATAAATGAGTTGATTTTTCATGTTTGTATCCCCAACTTAATTCAAATATTGACCGGGTAATATAATTAAATGGCCATAATTGTCCGTGATGAGTATGGCCGCTTATATGTAAATCAACATTATTAGTTACAGCTTCGTGTAAGTTATATGGTTGGTGATTCATTACAATTATAGGTTTAGAATGATCAATATGTTTTAGTAATGAATCAAGGGGGCGTTGTTTTTTGCTGTAAATATCATTGCGACCAACAATTTGAATACCGTTTGGCAATGTGATTATGGTATCACGTAATACTGTGATATTGATACTTGTAAGATATTGTAAAGTTGCATCAATTCCTCCAATATATTCATGATTTCCGGTAATTGCATACATACCCATAGGAGGAGTAATTTCTTGTAGATGTTGTCCCAATTTTTTTCGTAATACAGGTGCTATATCACCATCAACTATATCGCCACATAATAATACAATATCAGGATTTTGTTGCTGTACTATCTGTATAAATTTTTTTTCCCAATGTTCGCCTATAATAGCACCAAAATGGAGGTCAGATGCCATAAGAATTCTTATTTTTTGTGAACCTTCTACTTTTTTGTGAATAGTAATTGGTAAGTGTACTATCTGTGTGTTAAGAGCTTGAATATGACCGTATAAAACAATAATACCAACTGTGAAAAATACAATTAAGCCCAATATAATAGAATGTTTTTGAGAAAATGTAGGAATAAAGGGAATATATGTTGTAATAAGACTGAGAATATCTATAGCAATTAAAGAAAGTAACAAATAGAGAAAAAACGCTAACCACGTTGTACCAATTTTATATATCCATTCACTTATTACTGATGAATAGGCACGTTCTAAAAACATACCTACAATAAAAAAAGAAGCAATACCTATGATGCTCCACAACACGTAATTTTTTACAGGAGGTGTTAATGAAAAATAATGAACCATGCGAGCAAACATATAGTAATGAGCTGCAAAGTATATTGTAGTAACGGTGAGTATAAAAATTAGAATTTTCAATGTTTTAAAGTATTATATATTATGTATTTGATGTTGAAATGATATCCACCTTACATAGGTATTAATATAAAATGTGTTTTTTTTTAATAAAAAAAAGGTGTTTGTAAAATCAAACACCTTTAAGTATATATATATTTTAGATTATTCGAGTTCTTGTCGTGAATCTCTAACTTGATCATAGTATGCAACGTATTCTTCTTTTCTGTCTGAATCCATCCATTTTAAAGCACTTTTGGGGTGGTCATTCATTGCACCGGAAATCATATATGGCATAAAGTATCCCCAATCAATTTGTTTTTGAAGAGGACGCACATGTTTTTCAATAGCCCATAATAAAGGACGAAGTTTATATTTTGGATTTTTAAGGAATGATACTAATAATTCTGTAGTACAATTTCCGGCACCGCGTCCCATACCAAGTAATGTGGCATCGAGCATATTAGCACCGCGAATAATACATTCAATAGTGTTTGCAAAAGCAAGCTGTAAATTATTGTGACCATGGAATCCGATGGTTACACCCGGCAATGCTTCTTTATATTTTTTCATAAGGTGGTCAATATCTTCGCTATACATACTGCCAAAACTATCAACCAAATAGAAAATTGAAACACGAGATTTTGCAACATCGGCAAGTACTTCATCAAGCCTACGGTCGGTAACTGTTGATACTGCCATTAAATTGATAGTTGCTTCATACCCCTTATCCATTACATGATGAGCAAGGTCAATAGCTTTGTCTATTTGATATTCATAACATGCAACACGAAACATATCAATTACACTTTCTTTTTTAGGACGAATATCAGTATATTTAATACGTCCTATATCTGCTAATACTGATATTTTGGTATTTGTTTTATTTTCACCAACAATTTCACGTACATCTTTTTCGCTACAAAATTTCCAAGCACCAAATTCATCACGTGAAAATTGGTCTTCGCTACTTATGTATCCTATTTCCATATAGTCAATACCAGCTTCAACACAAGCGGTGTATACATCTTTAACAAATTCTTTACTAAACTGCCATTTGTTCATTAATCCACCATCACGTATGGTGCAATCTAATACTTTTAGTTCTTTTCTGTACATACTGTTATTTATGAGATTTTACAATTTTAAGTTCTTCTTCAATAAAATGTTCTATAAGGATTGAATAAATATCTTCAAAAACATCGGGGTCTAAATTGTTTTCAATAGCCATTTCTCGGCGACGTTTAAGAACGGCAGCACGTCTGTCGGCTGCAATTATACTTTCTTCATCTTTGTTTTTATATTTTACAACTTCTTTTACAAACATAAATCGTTTACCGAATAGTTTCATTATTTCGGTATCAATCATATCAATATGTTCGCGTATTTCTTCGAGTGAACAGCATTCAGAAGGTAATTTCATACTATTTATTCTTTTGTATTAAAACATGATAATGGTATATCTAAGCCATTAAATATGAGAGGACGAGCGGTGTTGCTCCAAGCAAATCGAACATGTACCGGGCTTGGTACTTGCTTTGATGTTAATTCTACACTTGTTCCAACAATTTTTGCTTGAGCAGGATAAAAATTGCCATCGTTACCAGCTATTTCAAATCCTTCAACTATTTTGAATTTAGAATGAAGTCCTTGAGCGTTATCAAAGTATACAATTAATTTTTTTCCTTGTACTTTTTTACTTCTATATACAGGTGGATTTACATTAAAGTTTGTTTTAGCATAGGTATGTTCTAATGCTAAATGTGCTAACCGTTTACCAATATCTTGTTTGTTTGGTGGATGAATGTTACTTACATCTCCTGTAATATCGGTGGTTATAACCATTGCAGTATTCATTACTCGAATATTTTTACGTTGCGAATTTTGAAGTAAAACACCGGTTTCTGGTTCATATTTATCATACGGAGCTATTTGAACAAAATAGAAGGGTAAATCTTCGTCCCATGCATCACGCCAACCTTCAATAAGAGCAGCCATTAGTAAATCATAAGTTCGAGCATTTACCACATTTGCCTCGCCTTGATACCATATAAATCCTTTTATTTTTAATGGTGCAAGTGGTGCTATCATACCATTGTATAATTGTCCGGGTATTGTTGTACATGTTTTATTATCTTTGAGTTTTAATGAGGCGTCTGCAATTTTTCTGTTTGTAAATATTGCATCATAAGGGGTCCATACTTCTGCCGCCGATTCGGGCCAAGTAGCTTGTATAATTCCAATAGGCACATTTAATTCTTTTTGTAATTCGCGTGCAAAAAAATATGCTGCGGCACTAAAATTGGCCATTGTTTGAGGAGAACATACATTCCAACGACCTTGTACATTTTTTTGTTTTACCCCCGAAGCTTGTTTTGCTACGGTAAACATTCTAATTTCGGGGTAATTTGCTGCTGCTATTTCTCTGTCAGCATTATTTATTCCCATTTTTGCTGACCATTCCATGTTGCTTCCTCCGGCACATATCCATACTTCACCTATTAGAATGTTTTGAAGCAGTAATGAATTATATCCTTGAAAACGAATAGTGTAGGGGCCTCCTGCTTTGGGAGTTTGAATTTGAATTTGCCACGTAGAATCTGATAATGTTTTGGTTACATACACAGTATCGTCCCAACCTATTTGAATTTTTATTTCTTCGTCGGGAATTGCCCAACCCCAAATTAGTACATCGGCATTTTGTTGTAATACCATATTACTTGAGAAAAATGAAGGCAAACTAATATTTGCAAACATAGACGAAACGAAACAAAAACTACAAAGAATTACAATTACTGCTATTTTTTTCATATGTTTTATTTTTTGTGAGTATGAAGGCCACATTCTTTTTTAGAATTATCTTCCCACCACCATCGTCCTGCTCTAAAATCTTCACCTGGTTGTATAGCTCGTGTACACGGTTCACATCCTATGCTTACAAATCCTTTGTCATGAAGACTATTGTATGGAATTTGATTTTTTTTAATGTATTCTTGTACTTGTGTAAATGTCCAATTTATGAGTGGATTACATTTTATTAGTTGTCTTTCATCATCAAATTCAAACATATGTAAATCTTGTCTGTTTGGTGATTGTTCTGCTCTAATTCCTGTTATCCAAATTTGTTTTCCTTCCAATGCCCTGTTTAGTGGTTTTACTTTACGAATAGTACAGCATTCTTTACGGTTTTCTACTGAAGTATAAAAACTGTATGGCCCTTTTTGGCTAACCATTTGTTCCACTTCTTGTGTGTTAGGATAATATGCTTGAATTGTTTTGTTATACTTTTCAAGGGTTTTGTTATATGTTTTGTATGTTTCTTTAAATAATCTGCCTGTTTCTAAGGTTACAACATCAATAGGTATATTGTTTGAAAATATAATATGCGTAATAACTTGATCTTCTAATCCAAAACTTGTAGTAAAAACTACTTGATTAGGATAGTCGGAAGCAATACGTATTAATATAGTTTCTATTGTATTATCTTGTGCAAAGGTATTATATGCTAATATAGTTTGTTGCATAAATAATTATTTTTTTGTTTTTGTTGCAAATGCTAATTTTTTTGTTTTTACTTGAAACATTTTATTAAATGTTTTTTTAGGTACCGGAGTATTTCTTCGTAATCTTACTAAAACTCGTCCCCATCTTATCATTGCCCATGCACGATCATGTAAATAATACAGTAAAATTTTTGTACCAACTTCAACACCTGCTATCCAACCGGCTGTTTTTACAGCTGTATGTTGAGCTTCGGGTTGAATAAATCGTATCAAAAAATATGAAAGCATAAATGTATCGAGCGAGCCTACAATTCTCCATGATATTGCTTTTGCAAGACTTTTTATTGGTCTATCGCGGACTATTGTTTTGTCTGTTTCTACAAATACAATATGTTCATCTTGTTCAAGCTCAATTTTTGTGTTTTTGTCCTGCTTCATGTAATATTTTTTTACTAAAAATCTGCTAAAAATACATATTTAAATTGTATAGTCATATAATTTTTGCAAGAAAAATTTATCTATACACATTATGTGTACATGCAAATAGTTAGTATTGAATTCTTTAAAGTTATTGTTGAATGATTAGGTATGTAAATTACTCATACACATGCC
>JAJUFK010000254.1 GCA_029266015.1 Bacteroidota bacterium | reverse complement strand
CATCAGCTGTTTTATAAGGCAATACGTTACCAAAACTTACACGCATAGTCCTATTTGCATCAGGTGCCAATTTTTGACCTTTATATTCAAATAAACATGTAAAATATTGTTGTTGAATACTATCTAAATTATGTAATGTAATTAAATAATCTCTATATAATGTATTGCTAATATGCTGCAAGGTTTGTTTTACAAATACAATTCCCGGATCTGAATTAAGAAGTAAATTTATTTTGATAGCAGTTTTCTTATTTTGCTCTTTAAAAAGTTTATTTAGTAACTCACTGTTTTTTTCTTGAGAAAACAACACACTATTTTGTACAATTGTTTGTATATATTGCTTACGCTGTTCATTTGAAAGTGAAGCATATTGAATAGGTAAATAATGAGGTGCCAATAATGTATCTAACGCAATCATAACCTTAGGGAATGATTGTTTCTCAATATTCATATTGTTTTTAGTAAAATAGTCATTACTGTATTTTTGTATAGTTATAAGTGCTTTTTCAGGATTATCATACATAGCAATATACCGTTCTCCGAAACCAAAAAAATCCATTTTCCAATAACTTTCAACATACGTCATAAGTGCATAATATACAGAAAAATACTGCTGATAAGCCTTTCTATAATCTGATAATAAATTTGCATATTTCTTGGTTCGTATACTATCTTTAAGAATCCATATTTGCATTTCTTGTTCTAATAATTGAGCCCGTTCTATTGCATTGGATTTTCCTATACCATATTGTTCTCCTTGCCATTTTTTATAATAGTTACTTAATTTTTCATATTTAGAATAATATTGCAAGTATGCATCTTCACTTTGTGACATATATGTTTGTATAGGAGCCATTCGTAAAGAACGTAAGTGAATTTGCATAGGATTTAAATACTTGTACGTTGCTTCTATTTCAAATGATATAGCATAATTATTTGTACTTGCAGGATATCCCATAACCATAGTAAAATCACCCTTTTTGACCCCATTGGCATCAATAGTTAAACTTTTTCGAGGTTGCAAAGGTATATTTGTGGCAGCATAAGATTGAGGCAAGCCACTACTGTCAGCATATACTCGTAATAATGCAAAATCGGCACTATGTCGAGGCCATTCCCAATTATCGGTATCTCCGCCAAAAGCCCCCATATTTACAGGTGGAAATCCTACAAAACGAATGTCGGTATATGTTCTTGATATAAACAAAAAATATTGATTTCCACCCCAAAATGCTTCAACAGAACATTCAATTTTTGGTTGTTCCAATTGTACTGTTTCTATTATTTTTTTTATTCGCTTATCTTGTTCTATTTGTAATTCAGAAAATGACAACGTATCATCACCTTTACGCAGTATTAATTGACTAATGTCTCGCATTTCAAGTAAAACAGAAACACTTAACCCCTTTATTACAAGCTCTTCACCTTGCGAATAAGCCCAAAAACCTTTTTCTAAATAATTATTCGCAACATTACTTGCTTGATTAATAAAATATTGCACACAATGATGATTCGTAATTACCAAACCCTGATTTGATAAAAATCCGCCACTGCAACCACTACCAATTCTTACCACAGCATCTTTTAACGATGCTTTATTCACACTATATATTTGTTCTGCAGTAAGCTTACACCCTGCTTGTTTCATTTCGGTTAATATTTGTTGTTCTATAAGTATAGGCAACCACATACCTTCGTGGGCATATACAAAGTGTGTTGAAAACAGAAACAAAACAACTATTAGTTTATTCCTCATATTCCAACAATTTTTGATACAACATTTGCACAGGTAATCCCATCACATTAAAATAAGACCCTTCTATACCTTGAATACCAATATACCCTATCCATTCCTGAACACCATATGCTCCTGCTTTATCCATTGGCATATATGTAGTAACATAATAGTCTATATCTGCTTGTGTAAGATGAGCAAAATGCACTTGACTTTGAGCAGAAAATGTCAAATATTTTTGTTTTGTACCATAACATACACCGGTAATCACTGTATGACTACTTCCTGACAATGTTTGTAATATCCTTACAGCATCATCTGTATCTATTGGTTTGTGTACTATTGTTTGATTATGCAATACTATAGTATCGGCAGTTATTACCAAATCTCGTTCTGTTAATTGTGGAATAAATGCTTTAAATTTATTAAGCGCTATAAATTCGGGCACCATATGTAATTGTATTGCAGAAGGATATAATTCGTCGGTATCTTTGACTTGAACAGTAAATTCTATATCTAATCCTTGCAAAAGTTGTTTACGACGAGGTGATTGAGAACCAAGAATGACGTGATATTGTTTCAACTTTTCTTGTAATCTGTTCATTACAAATTAAAATAAAATATTTTTACTAATAATATACAATAATCCAAGTATCATAATTATTTTAAGCAATGTACTTACTCTGTTGTATGTTTGTGCCGAATTTGATACTATAAACAATATAAGTGTTAGTATTAATGGTATTATAATTCCAATAATCATATACAATTGTGCAAATCCCTGTTGAAGATATGCAAACAAAACAAACAACAATGCACCAATAGTAACAACAAATACACTTATTGTTATATATCGAGCCCATTCAATACCAAAAGCTATTGGAATTGTGTTTCTACCATACGCAGCATCGCCTTCCAAATCTTCAATATCTTTTACCATTTCACGAATAAGAGTAAGCAAAAAAGCGAATAGTGCATATCCCAAACTCCAAAACAACATACCTTCAAAACTCACATACATGCTATTAAGAATATGTTTGTACATAAAATTGAGAGGTAATAGTTCATATACAGCCGTAATCAATGGAACTAATGCTACTAATACAGCAATAAGTATATTACCAATTAAAGGTTCTCTGCTAAAAGTTGTAGAATAAAACCATAATAACCCCGCTATAAAAACAAAAATCATTACAAAATGAGGAAATCCAATAGCATACGATGCTATTCCGCCACAGATTACACCAACAATATTAAGAAACCAATGTAAAAACATAGCAAATCGCCTATGAATGTATTTACCAATAATTACCTTATCTGGTTTATTCATCATATCGGCATTTACATCAAAATAATCATTTATAATATATCCCGATGCTGACAATGAAACAGTTGCTATCAATAATAAAATGAAATGAAACAATGAAAATTGCAAATCAAGCTCAACATTTAATATTTCATAATCTTGTTGGAGCATTGGCAATATAAGACCATATCGTACAACCAACATGGTTGCAATTATAATAGATAGATTTTTGTAACGAACAAGTTGTAATATATGAATCATTAGTTTCATGAGTGGTATAAAATACTTCTATATTATTGACACAATATACAAAAAATTAAAAATATACATGTCATTACATTGTTTATTTGTTCAATTACAAATATTATACTTTTACCAAACAAATGCATCAATATCCATCCATTTATTTTGAGCTCGAAGCGTTTGTTCTATTATTTCACGTACACAACCTTGACCTCCGGGTTTTGATGAAATATAATTACTTATAAGTTGAATTTCATGAGCAGCATCAGCAGGGCAAGCACATACGCCAGAACGCTTCATAACATTATAATCCGGCAAATCATCTCCTATATAAAAAATATCTTTTTCTTGTAAATTATACTTAGCACAAAAATCATCATAATCTACCATTTTATCATGCGAAGATAGATACACATCATAAACACCTAAATCTTTGAATCTGTGAACTATAGACTCACATTTACCCCCACTTATAATACCTATATGATAGCCT
>JAJUFK010000041.1 GCA_029266015.1 Bacteroidota bacterium | reverse complement strand
TTCCTGTCCTAATTTTGGGGTGTATTATACTATATCCCCCCCCCCCCAATATGCTAACATAATTCCATATACATTGTACTACATTTTTGTAAAAATCATATCTAAATCCTACCTCAATGTAGGATTTTTTGTTTTGTGGCATAGGCTGTTTTTTTTCATTGCAATTTTTTTTCGATTTTTTTCATCTTGAATATCAACGTGTTGCATCCATTTTTTTGTGAGCAAAACTGCTATTTTTTTTTGTGGCATCATAGCTGAAAAATTGAGAGAAAACTAAAAAATAATTAGGAGGTTATACAAAATGAGAAAAGTAGCTATTTATGGTAAAGGTGGAATCGGCAAAAGTACGACTACACAAAACACAGTTGCAGGATTAGCAGAAATGGGTAAAAAAGTTATGGTAGTAGGATGCGATCCTAAAGCCGATTCAACTCGATTACTCTTAGGTGGTCTTGCTCAAAAAACAGTATTGGATACACTTCGCGAAGAAGGTGAAGATGTAGAGTTAGAAGATGTATTAAAACCGGGATATCGCAATACCAGTTGCGTGGAATCGGGTGGCCCTGAACCGGGAGTAGGTTGTGCCGGTCGTGGAATTATTACATCTATCAACTTATTGGAACAACTTGGTGCATACGAAGAAGACAAAAGTCTTGACTATGTATTTTACGACGTACTTGGTGACGTGGTATGCGGTGGATTTGCAATGCCAATCCGCGATGGAAAAGCCGAAGAAATTTACATTGTAGTATCGGGCGAAATGATGGCAATGTATGCAGCCAACAACATTTGTAAAGGTATTGTAAAATTTGCACAAGCAGGAACAGTTCGTTTAGGTGGTCTTATTTGCAACAGCCGAAAAGTTGACAATGAAGCTCAAATGATAGAAGAGTTTGCTAAACGCTTAGGTACACAAATGATTCACTTTGTGCCACGCGACAACATGGTTCAACGTGCAGAAATCAACAGAAAAACAGTAATTGATTACGATCCGGTACATCCACAAGCAGATGAATATAGAGCATTGGCTAAAAAAATTGACGAAAACAAATTATTTGTAGTGCCAAAACCACTTTCGATTCCTGAATTGGAGCAATTATTAATAGAATATGGATTATTTAACTAAAAACTAAGGAGGACAACAGTATGTATTTATTAAGAGCTATAGTACGCCCCGAAAAATCGGCAGTAGTAATGAAAGCATTATTCGAAGCAGGATTTCCTGCAGTTACCAAAATGCCGGTGTTCGGTAGAGGTAAACAACGTGGTTTAAAAGTAGGAAATGTTACCTACGACGAGTTACCAAAAGAATTATTGCTAATAGGTATTAAAGAACGCGACAAAGATTTTGTAATAAACACAATAATTGAAGCAGCTCGTACCGGCGAAAATGGTCAGTTTGGTGATGGTAAAATATTCGTAACACCGGTTGAAGAAACCTATACCATTTCAAATGGCATGAAAGAATTATAACAGTTATAAATCCAAAAAAATAAATCGATATGAAATTAATACTTGCTATAATTCGGATTGCAAAAATGAATGAAACTAAAGAGGCTCTTGCCGAAGTAGGTCTTCCTTCGTTTACGGCAACCGGAGTGTTAGGCAGAGGACGAGGACGAGGAATTGGTCCTACATTTCAAGAAACACTCAGCGACCCCGACAAAAAAAGTTTACTCAGTGCACCAGGCGATATGCCTCGGTTGAAATCAAAACGAATGATTACACTGGTAGTAACCGACGACAAAAAAGATTTGGCTGTAGAAACTATTATAAAAGTGAATAAAACTGGTAACAGTGGCGACGGAAAAATCTTTGTAATAAACGCTATTGACTCAGTTACAGTTCGTACCGGAGTAAGCGGAGATGCATCATTAGATTAATTAAGGAGGTAAAGATGAAAACAAAAGTAACAATGGACCCGGAACGATGGAAAGCCGAAGTACTTACGAAGTACCCGTCCAAAGTAGCAAAAAAACGTGCAAAGTCTATCGTGGTAAACGAAGGCGATGAAGTAAAACAAATTCAAGCTAACATACGAACTATTCCGGGCATAATAACCCAACGCGGATGTACGTATGCCGGTTGTAAAGGTGTGGTTCTTGGACCTACTCGCGATATCATAAACTTAGTGCACGGTCCTATTGGCTGTAGTTTCTATGCATGGCTTACGCGTCGTAACCAAACATTACCACCTACACCCGATTCTCCAAACTTTATGATGTATGCCTTTAGTACCGACATGCAAGATTCAAACATAGTATTTGGTGGCGAAATCAAATTAAAACAAGCAATTCGCGAAGCATTTGAAATATTTAAACCAAAAAATATCGGGATTTTCTCTACCTGCCCTGTTGGTCTTATTGGCGACGATGTGCATGCAGTGGCTCGCGAAATGAAAGCAGAACTTGGTATCAATATCTTCGGATTTAGTTGTGAAGGATACAAAGGTGTAAGTCAATCTGCAGGTCACCATATTGCAAACAATGGTGTATTTAAACATGTTGTGGGATTAAACGATACTCCTGTAGAAGGTAAATTCAAAGTAAACTTACTTGGCGAATACAACATTGGTGGCGATGCTTTTGAAATCGAACGAATTTTCGAAAAAATTGGCATTACCCTCATCTCTACTTTTAGTGGTAACTCTACTATAGATTCGTTTGAACAATCGCACCATGCCGACTTAAACATGATTATGTGTCACCGTTCTATAAACTACCTTGCCGAAATGATGGAAACAAAATTTGGTATTCCTTGGATTAAAGTAAACTTTATAGGCGCCGATGCTACCGCAAAATCATTACGCAAAATAGCTCAATATTTTGGCGATGCCGGTCTTGCTGCAAAAGTAGAAGAAGTAATAGCCGAAGAAATGGCATTGGTAGCAAAAGAATTGGAACCAATTAAAGCTCGCACACAAGACAAAACTGCAATGTTGTTCGTAGGAGGTTCACGAGCTCATCATTATCAAGAATTGTTCAACGAATTGGGTATGAAAACTCTTTCTGCAGGCTACGAATTCGGACACCGTGATGATTATGAAGGTCGTAGGGTAATACCAACAATTCAGATAGATGCTGACAGTCGAAACATTGAAGAAATTCATGTAGAAGCCGATCCTACACGATACAGACCACGAAAAACAGAAGCAGAAATAAAAGCTCTTGTGGCTCAAGGTTTACAATTTTCTGAATACGAAGGTATGATGACAGAAATGGGAAAAGGAGCATTGGTAATTGATGATATAAGCCACTACGAAATGGAAAAATTAGTAGAAATATATCAACCCGATGTGTTCTGTGCCGGAATCAAAGAAAAATACTGTGTGCAAAAAATGGGTATTCCACTCAAACAGCTTCACAGCTACGATTACGGAGGTCCGTATGCCGGATTTGAAGGTGCCGTAAATTTCTATAAAGATATAGATATGATAGTAAGCACTTCTATTTGGAAAATGGTAAAAGCTCCATGGCAAAAAGAATCGGTAATTGAAGCAGAATACGCATTATAACAAACAATTGTATACAAATTTTAAATTTTAGAAATCATGTTACTACGACACACAACAGACAAAATAATAGAACGGGAGGCTTTGACGGTAAATCCGGCTAAGACCTGCCAACCCGTAGGAGCAATGTATGCAGCATTGGGTATTCATGGCTGCTTACCGCATAGTCACGGGTCGCAAGGATGTTGTTCGTACCACCGTTCGGTACTTACACGTCACTACAAAGAGCCGGTAATGGCGGCTACCAGTTCGTTTACCGAAGGTTCATCGGTATTTGGTGGACAAGCAAACTTATTGCAAGCTATCAACACCATATTTTCGGTATACAATCCCGATGTAATTGCCGTACATAGCACGTGTCTTTCAGAAACTATTGGCGACGACTTAACTCAAATAATTGCAAAAGCAAAAGAAGAAGGTAATGTTCCTAACGGCAAATATGTATTCCATGCAAATACACCAAGTTATGTAGGTTCACATGTTACCGGATATGCTAATATGGTTACCGCAATGGTCAAAACGTTTTCAATGAAATCGTCAACCAAAAAAAATCAGGTAAATATTATAAGTGGTTGGATTGAACCCTCAGATATGCGCGAAATCAAACGTATTGCAAATCAAATGATGGCAAAAATAGTTCTGTTTCCCGACACATCTGATGTGCTTGACGCTCCCATGACCGGAAAACACGAATTTTATCCAAAAGGTGGTGTTACCATACCGGAATTGATTAGCACAGGCGACAGTAAATTCACTATTGGTCTTGGTCCACTTTGTACTCTTGATGCTTGTATTAAATTAGAAAATCAATGCAAAGTAAAATTCGATTCACTCGAATTACCTATAGGAATACAAGCTACCGATACTTTTATTACAGCTCTAAGCCGTGCTGCCGGAGTACAAGTACCAGATTCTTTAACTGATGAACGAGGTAGATTAATAGATATAATTGCCGATATGCAAAAATATTTATACGGCAAACGAGTAGCTTTATTTGGCGACCCCGATACATTAGTTCCATTAACTGAATTCCTTGTAGCTTTGGATATGAAACCGGTATACATAGTAACCGGTACTCCCGACAAAACATTCGAAGATCGTATGGCAAGTATTTTATCGACCAAAGTACCCGAAGCAAAATACAAAGCAGGTGAACGTGCCGATACATTCTTATTGCACCAATGGATAAAACAACAAGGCGTTGATTTACTTATAGGTAATACCTATGGTAAATATATAGCGCGCGACGAAAATATTCCGTTTGTTCGTTTGGGATTTCCAATTCTTGACCGTGTAGGACATAGCTATTTTCCAATGGTTGGATATGCAGGAGCTATGAATTTGGTTACCAAAATACTCGATGTAATAATGGATAAAATTGACCGCGAGGTACCCGAAGAAAAAGTTGAACTAGTTATGTAATTCTAAATTCTATTCATATAGGACTCTATTCCTCATAGTTTCATAGTAATTATTCCTTAGTCCTCTTCTTTCTCATCAGTTTCTCGCCCTCAAGATAAAGTTGAAAAGAAGAGGACTTATTCTAAAACATGTACAACAATGAATGCAATACTCAAAGACCGGAATTCACAAATTACACGAGCCGGTGCCGACACAAAAACAATAGTCTGTAACAAACCTAGTTTAGCAGGTGCGGTGAGTCAACGAGCATGTGTATTTTGCGGCTCGCGGGTAGTATTGTATCCTATAGCAGATGCCCTACATCTTATTCATGGTCCAATAGGATGTGCTGCATATACATGGGATATTCGGGGTGCTATGTCATCGGGCCCCGAAATCCACAGAATGAGTTTTTCTACCGATTTGCACGAAAAAGATGTGGTGTTTGGCGGAGAGAAAAAATTGGAAGCTGCTTTGCTTGAATTAATAGATGCATACAATCCTAAGGCTGCATTTGTATATTCTACCTGTATTGTTGGTGTTATAGGCGACGATATAGAAAGTATCTGTCGCAAAGTTCAAGCTTTGAAACAAATTCCGGTAATTCCGGTGCATGCTCCCGGCTTTCAAGGTACCAAAAAAGACGGGTATCGTGCAGCATGCGAAGCTTTGGAAGTATTAGTAGGTACAGGTAATCGTCCGGCACAAGAATTCAGTATCAATATTTTGGGTGATTTTAATCTTGCCGGCGAATTGTGGATCCTCATAGATTACTACAAACGTATGGGTATTCATATAAATGCTACCATTACAGGTGATGGACGTGTAGAAGATATTGCCAATGCGCACAAGGCACAACTCAATGTAGTGCAATGTTCGGGTTCTATGATGTATTTGGCAAAACAAATGAAAGAAAAATATGGAATACCGTTTATGAAGGTTTCATATTTTGGTATAGAAGATATGAGTGATGCTTTGTATGAGGTTGCAACATTTTTCAAAAACAACGATATGCTTGCAAAAGCAAAAGAAATTGTTCGATTAGAATTTGCTCGTCTTATGCCGGAACTTGCTGTATACAAACAAGCATTGCAAGGCAAAAAAGCTGCGATATATGTAGGTGGTTCGTTCAAAGCTATTTCACTTATCAAAGCACTGCGACTCATAGGTGTACAAACCGTAGTAGTAGGGTCGCAAACCGGTACTGCCGACGAATACGAAATTATAAAACAATTGTGCGACGAAGGTACTATTATAGTTGATGATTCTAACCCTGCCGAACTTTCGGCGTTTGTAAAAGAAACCAAAGCCGATATTTTTATAGGGGGCGTAAAAGAACGTCCTATTGCCTACAAAATCGGTTTAGGATTCTGCGACCACAATCACGAACGAAAAGAAGCTCTCGCCGGATACGAAGGTATGCTCAATTTTGCAAAAGAAATATATGCTACAGCTATGAGCCCGGTATGGAAATTTACCAAATAGTATATAGAATTTTTAATTCTTAATTATGAATTATTAACCATTAATCATTATCAAATGGAATTAGCAATTAACAAATCAAATACGTTCACTTCTACACGCAATGCATGTAAATTGTGTTCACCTTTGGGAGCCAGCTTGGTATTCAAAGGAATCGAAGGTTGTATTCCTATGATACATGGGTCGCAAGGCTGTGCTACATATATTCGCCGGTATATGATTAGTCATTATAAAGAACCGGTTGATATTGCTTCATCTAATTTTAGTGAAGAAACAACTATATACGGCGGAAATAAAAATTTTTGTACCAGTATTGATAATGTTCGTAAAATGTACAATCCTGCAGTAATTGGTATTGCATCAACCTGCCTGAGCGAAACTATTGGCGAAGATATTCCCCGACTTATCAAAGAATACGCTCAATTGCATGAAGGCGAACAAATTCCGGTATTTATTCATGCATCTACACCTAGCTATCAAGGCTCGCACATGGACGGATTTCACGAAACTGTACTATCTACCGTTGCAAACCTTGCTACCGAAGGTGCTACAAGCAAACAAATCAATATATTTTCAGGATTTATATCGCCTGCCGATATACGATATATTAAAGAAATTTGTGATGATTTTGGAGTAGAATATATGGTGTTTCCCGATTATTCTGACACGCTCGATAATCCTCACTGGAAAGACTATCAGTTGATTCCCGAAGGGGGAACTCCGGTAGCTCAATTAAAAAATGCTGCTAATGCTATAGCAAGTATAGAATTTGGCACCATTATGAATAAAGTAGTGAGTACTTCCAAATCGTCGGCAGCTCATACTGCCGGCGAATGGTTGGAAAAACACCACTCGGTGCCAAATACCCGCATGCCTTTACCTATTGGTATTGAAGCAAGCGATTTGTTTTTCAAAACATTAGAAACTATAAGCGGTATTGCAACCCCACGGCATCATGCACGCGAACGCGGACGATTGATTGATGCCTATGTTGACGGTCATAAATATGTATTCGGCAAACGTGCCGTGGTATTTGGCGAAGAAGATATGGTATTGAGTATGGTTGCATTTCTTCATGAAATAGGTATAGAAACAGTATTGGCAGGGTCTGGTGGCGAAAGTAATTCGCTCAAAAAAGAAATTGATGCACGCACCAGTGGAGTATATCCCAACATGATAGTGATGAATAACCTCGACTTTGAAACAATAAACGAAATGGTTGACGAACTGAAGCCCGATATTTTTATAGGCAACAGCAAAGGCTATTATATAGCACGCAGGCTCAAAAAACCAATCGTGCGTATTGGATTTCCCATACACGATCGCTTTGGAGCTCAACGCCTACATCATATTGGATACCGAGGAACGCAAGAATTATTCGATAGAATAGTAAATGCTCTTATTGAATATAAACAAGAACATTCGCCGGTAGGCTATAAATACATATAATGGTTAATTGTTAATGATTAATTGAGTGAAAAGAAATAAAAAAATACAACTATGGAAACAATCGCAAAACATCCGTGTTTCGATAAAGAGGCAAAACACACGCACGCACGAGTTCATTTACCGGTAGCTCCCAAATGTAATATACAATGCAACTATTGCAATCGTAAATTCGACTGTGTAAACGAAAGTCGTCCTGGTGTTTCGTCTGCCGTGTTGAGCCCATACCAAGCATTGGAGTATGTAAAAGAGCTTAATACTAAATTAAAAAATTTATCGGTAATAGGTATTGCAGGTCCGGGCGATCCGTTTGCCAATGCTACCGAAACTATGGAAACTATGCGATTGCTTAAAGCAGAATTTCCCGAAAAACTCTTTTGTGTGTCAACCAATGGATTGAATTTGGAACCATATATTCCCGAATTGGCAGAATTGGGTGTGAGCCATGTTACAATAACCATAAATGCAGTAGACCCCGATATTACCGCAAAAATATATGCGTGGGTACGCGATGGGGTTACGATATACCGCAATCGTCAAGGAGCAGAATTCTTGCTCAACCGGCAGTTGGCATGTATTCCTCTCTTGAAAAAACATGGAATCACTGTAAAAATTAACTCGGTAATAGTACCGGGAATCAACGATAACCATATTCACGAAGTTGCCAAAAAGGTAAAAGAATTGGGTGCCGACATTATGAACTGTATCCCTATGGCTCCAAGCAAAGACATAGCATTTAACGAATTGCCCGAACCCGACAAAGGTATGATATTTAAAGTACGTACCTTGGCAGGAGAACACATGGATATGATGACTCACTGTTCTCGCTGTCGTGCCGATGCTGCAGGATTGCTTGGGCAAGATATGGACGAGGCTTTTGGTATGATACAAGAATATTCGCGCATGCCAATGAAACCCGCCGAAGACCGTCCCTATGTTGCAGTTGCAACGCACGAAGGCTTGTTGGTAAACCAACATTTGGGCGAAGCTTCACAACTGTATGTATACAAACAAACACCAAACGGGTTTAAGTTTTTGGGCGAACGCAAAACACCTCCTCCGGGTTGTGGCGATGTGCGATGGTTAGAAGTTGCAAAACTGTTGAAAGATTGTAGAGCATTGCTGGTGTCGGGAGTTGGTCCAAACCCTTTGCATTTGTTAGAAATGTCGGGCTTGCGTGTAATACAAATGACCGGCTTAATAGACGAAGGATTGGAAGCAGTGTATTTAAATAAACAAATACGAACAGTAAAAAAAGCAGATTCGTTTAAATGTGGTGATTCGTGCAGAGGCACGGCTACGGGATGCGCATAATAATTATGAATTGTAAATTTTTAATTATTAATGGTTGCGTCTTAGAGACTTAGTGGAAAAAGAAAAAATATAAAATAAATATAAATAAAAATATGAAAAAACCAACGTATCACATTTTGGTATGCAATTCATACCGAATAGGCGGCGAAGCTCAAGGAGCTTGTAATAAAAAGGGAGCCGTAGAATTTATTCAGTACATAACAGAAGAGGCAAACGACCGAGGATTGGACGTTGCAGTGTCGAGTACCGCATGTTTAAATGTATGTGCACAAGGACCAATTATGGTGGTGCACCCTTGCAATTATTGGTATGGCGGCATTACCAAAGAAGCTATTGACGAAATACTCGATGCATTAGAAGAAGGCGAAGCTTGCGAGAAATATTTGATAGCAGATTAATTATTTAAGTCTGAATGTCAAAAGGTCTTAAAAGTTTGAATGGTCCTAGGAATTGTAGGTGGCTCTATAATTAAAAATAAAGAATTTATAATTAAAAATTATTATGTATATAATCGACACAACCTTACGCGACGGCGAGCAAGCTCCCGGGGTTTCGTTTACCACAGACGAAAAAGTATATATTGCGTGTATGCTTAGTCAAATAGGGGTGGAAGAAATTGAGGCAGGTATACTGGCTATGGGCGAACAAGAAATTCAAGACTTGCGATTGTTACATGGCTTGGGACTCAAAAGTAGAATCACGCCGTGGTGTAGAGCGTTGTTTGCCGATATTGATGCTGCCAAACAAACAGGTGTAGATTCTATTCATATTTCGTATCCTGTTACACAAATGCAGCTTGCAGCTATTGGTAAAGATTATAATTGGTTGTTTGCCACAATGAAACAAACCATTCGCTATGCCAAAGACAATTTTTCGTTTGTATCTATAGGTGCTCAAGATGCTTCGCGTGCCAACGAAACCATACTCAAAGATTTTGCATCACTTGCCGAATTTTTGCATGTGCAACGTATTCGCGTAGCCGATACGATTGGTATACTCAATCCACAATCTACCCACAAACTTATTCGCACCGTGGCCGATGAGGTAGAACATGCTCATATTGAATTTCATGCACACAACGATTTGGGAATGGCTACTGCAAATGCTCTTACGGCAATAGCTGCAGGTGCACATGCGGTAAGTGTTACTGTTAACGGTATTGGCGAACGTTCGGGCAATGCTGCATTAGAAGAAGTTATAATGGCTCTTATAAAATCCTACAATACGGTAGTTCCATACAACTCACTCTATCTTACCGAATTGTCGGAATATGTTTCGCTGGCATCAGGGCGACGGTTGCACGAATCAAAACCAATTACCGGGTCTATGGTAAAAACCCATGAAACAGGTATACACACACGAAGTATTATAGAAAACAACGATTCGTATGAATTACTGTCGAAAGAAGATATTGGTAAACCAACAAGGTTTGTATTTGGCAAACATTCAGGACGAGCTGCTTTGAATTTTGTGCTGGAAAAAACAGGAATTACTACCTGTACTCAATCGGTTTCGCAATTGCTTGCCTATATAAAACACGAAGCTCATACTCGCAAATTGGTATTTACCGAAGAAGAAGTGATAGGTTTATATCTATCAAAAAAATATGTAATGAATGTGTAATCTTAAAAACGTACCGCTATGACTGACGCAAATGCAGAAGCTATTCGTACCGAAGCACGACAATATTTATCGGTAGCAAAGGGGCTTTATAAACGAAAAAAATTTAACAATCAGGCAATAACCAATATTATTTGCCTTTCGGCAGAACAATGTATGGTGAGTTTTTTAATAGAAAACGATGCGTTACCAAATCATCATTCGCTTGATTTTTTGATAGATCAGACTAAAAAGGTAAAACCCGAAGTGCCCGATGCATTAGTTGCCGACTTGCACTTTATGGAAGAATTTCAGAATTTGTGTGTTATAGAAAGTATAGGCATGAAGCCGGCTACCGACCACGATGTAGAACGATTGCTGAATGCTCTTACCGAATTAGATAGCGTATTATTTCCATCAACGTAAAACTTAGAAAACTATGCCACTTCAAGATGCAATAAAATTTATACATACAGCTACGCAAAACAAAGAGTTGCGTATGGTTTGTTACGAAGGTGCCGAACAAGGAACATTGTTTCAGCACATAAAAAAAGCAGGTTTTACATTTTCATCGTTTGAATTTGAAGATGCCATACGCATGCAATTGTATACCTGCAAAGATGAATTTGATGCAGATAATATTAAACAATTTGGATTATGGTTCAAGCAGTTAATGATGACAAGATAATATTTCGCGAACTGGAAAAAGTTCGCTTAATTATAGATAAAGCCACAGGCTTAGAAATTACGTGGGCATACGACGATTTAGTGTTTGCGCAGCACAATACCTTTATTATACGTTTTGATGCCGATGATTTACAAAAAATACATTGTTACTTCAATGTAGATTTTCAGGTAGAAAAAGCCGAACATTTTTTTTATGCTCTTGCACGAACAGCTCCCGAGTATGGCATGGCATTACACCATGGCGGTTCATACGAACTCATAGAAGGCTCAGACGAAAATGAAGTGCAAATTAAATTTTTGGAAAGGCAATAGATTCCCTTGTATATACCATTTATCAATGTACATTCCGCTATCTTAAAAGAATTTTTGTGTATTTGTCATAATCTAATTTGCGGTGTGCGTTGCACATATAATAATTCATTGATTATACAATAGAAATAGTATAGAAAACCATGAAACACTACATTTTTGTAAAAAACACCTTAAAATCCTACCAAACGGTAGGATTTTGTGATTTCAAATATTGCACAAACAACACAAAATCAATGTGTTAAATCTATTGGCACTATGATTGAATACCGCCACTTCGAATATCGTATCTAATTTTTCATTGTTGTTGTGCATAACCGAGTGTATGTACTTGTTTTAATACCTCGGTTATGTTTCACACAATATGAATATGAAAGATACAAAAAATAAGGGTTCTAATAAATTAATGAGATGTAAAGTCTTTGTGGTAAACTAATAAAAACAGATATCATATGAAACTCAGTGCAAGAAACAAATTACAGGGGAAGGTTCTCAAAATTGATGAAGGAGTTATAACCGCAAAAGTTGTATTGGATTTAGGCAACAACAACATAATATCGGCTATAATATCGAAAGATGCCATAGAAGATTTAGGCTTACAAGTAGGTAGCGAAGCCTTTGCCATTATAAAATCTACCGAAGTTATTATAGGTGCATGTTGCGATTGCAAAGAAGATGAACACAAGAAAAAATGCTCTTGTCATGGCTAAAATTTCGTGCTTCATACATGTAAATGTAACCGAAAAGATAGTGTTAAACCCTTTTTTGGTTCAATTACTTACGGCAATTCAAGCTAGTGGTAGTTTGCAACAAGCTGCAAAACTACAAAGGGTGTCGTACCAACATGCATGGAATACTATAAAACAGTTGAATTGTATTGCTCCTCTGCCCGTAGTAGAATTGAAACGTGGAGGTGAACATGGCGGAGGAGCAGCAATTTCTACGTATGGCAATAGAATATTACAAGAATATGCAACCATAGAACGATTAATACAAAAAACAGTAAATCAAATTGAAACCGAAATGGCAATGTAACACGCACTACAAAATTCTTTTGTAGTTTTTTTTGCCTTTCGTTATCAAATACAGTTTATAACGAAAAAATATACTCATGAAACCAATAAAAATACAACCAATAGGCACAATATATACACCACATATAAGCATAAACAATATGCCTATACAACCCATTGCAGCCCATGGTATTAAAGGACGCATTGAATTGCTTCCGCAGTATACAGC
>JAJUFK010000040.1 GCA_029266015.1 Bacteroidota bacterium | reverse complement strand
GTTAACTACAACTACGAGTTATCGTCGGTATGCTAAAGATAATACGTGTAATACCACCCCAACGGTATCCACAGGGACATGGACAGTAACGGTAAATCCTATACCCACAATATTGGGTACAACATCAGCTGCACGTTGTGGTACAGGTACGGTATCATTAGGTGCTACCGCATCGGCAGGTACTATCAATTGGTATGCAGCATCAAGTGGCGGTGTGTCGCTAGGAACAGGCACAACATTTACAACCCCGAGTATATGGAGTATCACAACGTATTATGTTGATGCAACGGACAATGGATGTACCACAGCAAGTAGAACAGCGGTAATAGCGACAATTACAGCAATTCCGGTTGTTTCAGTTACTAATGGTGCACGATCCGGAAATGGAACAGTTAATTTAGGGGCTTCAACGTCTGGAGGAATACTTTCTTGGTATGATGAAGCTGTAGGTGGTAGTTCGTTAGGAACAGGAACATCATTTACAACACCATCACTTACCAATTCTACTACTTATTATGTAGAAGCAGTTGATAATGGTTGTGCAACTCGAGAACCTGTTCAAGCAATAGTATACAAAATATTTTATTCGAATAATGCCGATATAGCATCACCAAATAATTGGTATCCAAATACAACGGCAAGTGTAAATATTCATCCGAATTTTAATGATGCTGATATTACTCTAATAGTTCAAAGTGGCCATGTGTGTCCAATTTCTTCAAATGTAACTTTAGGAAGTGGTGTTATATTACAAGTAGATGGTACTATTCAACCTTTACCAAATGTAGTAATTACCGGAGCAGGAATAATTCGAGGTTCAGGTACTATACATATAACACGTACAGCTTCACCGGCAGATTTTAATACACAATATGTTTTTGCAACTAAAGAATTAAGCAATTTGTTATTTAACTATAGTGGTTCCGGTAATCAGATAATAAATCAATTGTCGGTTCCATATAAACATCTTATAGTATCAGGATCCGGAATAAAAACATTAGAAAATTCTATTTCAATAGCTCAAACCTTATCATTTGATGCAGCAGTATTTATTGATTTAAATGGAAATACTATAACTATGCAAAATTGGGCAAATGGTAATATTTTCGGACATAGTACAGATAGGTATATTGTATTGAATGGAGGAAAAATTATTGCAGAAGGAGTTAGTATAAATGAAATTGTTCAATTTCCAATAGGAATTTCAACAAATACCATTGATTATTGTAGAGTAGATATTACAAATAAAACGGGAACACATACTTTTACAATTGATGGAGTTTGTGAAGCATTGTATTCTGATGGAACATGTACAGGAACAAATGGTGGATATGTAGCAACCAAAAAGGCTGTAGATTATACGTGGTTTATTTCATCGGCAAGTACTAATGCAATTGTTACATTCTATTGGCATACCACAAAAGAATTACCTGAATTTACTTCGAGTTTATGTGCTCCATTTCATTATGGTTCTGAATGGGAATTGAAAGGTGTGCCTGACGAAGCAGGAGTTTATAATACTAATTATAGATATATTTCAGGAACATTTACGAGTTTTTCTCCGGGGTCAGTTCAAAATTCTGAAGGATTATTACCTATTGAATTGAGTTCTTTTGTCGCATTAAAAAAACAAAATGGAGTTCATTTGGAATGGGTTACTGAAAGTGAAAAAAACAATGAATTTTTTACGATTCTTAGATCAAATAATGGTGTAAATTTTAAACCAATTGCAACGGTAAAAGGTTCAGGTACAAGTTCTATAGTAAATAAATATTCATATTTTGATAATAGTATATATTATGGAGTAACGTATTATAGATTAATGCAGACGGATTTTGACGGACAACAAAGTTTTTCTACAATACTAAGTGTAGAACAAGAACAGAAAAATTTTGATATATTATCATATACACAATCTATAGGATTACAATGTGTATTTGAACTTCAATTTGCCGATTTTGATTCTGTTAATACAGTATCAATTATAAATGTACTTGGTAAAGTTGTATATGAACAACGTTTTGAAAACACATCATACGAACGAATTGAAATTGAATTGCCTCAAGGTGTATATACATTAAGAAATACATCGTTTAAATCGTCGGATGCGAAACGTTTTATTGTAAGATAAAATTATTTTGCTTTAGCATAAATACAAGGTACAATCATTTCTTCCATTGATATACCACCATGTTGAAAACTATCACGGTAATATTGAACATAATGATTGAAGTTGTTAGGATAAGCAAAAAAATCTTGTTCTGTTGCAAAAATATATGAAGAACTAATATGAGAAGAGGGTAATCTAACTTCTTGTGGTTTTTTTATTTCAAATACTTCTTTAGGATTATAAACTAATGCTTTACCTTGTTTATATCGTAAATTAGTTGTAATAGTTTTGTCACCAACTACTTTTATTGGATTTTGTACTCTTACGGCACCATGGTCTGTGGTAATTATAAGATTAACACCTTTTTTTGAAATTTCCTTAAGTAATTCAAATAAAGAAGAATGAGAGAACCATGAAATTGTGAGCGATCTATAAGCAGCTTCATCGTTTGCAAGTTCTTTTATCATTTGCATCTCTGTACGAGCATGTGACAGTGTGTCAACAAAATTATAAACTATTACCGATAACTGATGTTGTAAAATATTGTGAATTTTATCAATTACCTTTTTGCCGGGATTTATAGCCGTAATTTTTTCAAAATATATTTTTTCAGTATATCCCAATCGCTTTAATTGTGATATAAATAATGATTCTTCATATTGATTTTTTTGTTCATTTTCTTCATCATTTATCCAAAGATCTGGGTATATTTTTGATATTTCTAATGGCATGAGACCTGCAAATAATGCATTACGAGCATACTGGGTACTTGTAGGCAATATACTGCAATATAATGATTCGTCTTGAATAGTGTAATAGTCGTTTAAAAGAGGACGAATACTAATCCAATGATCATATCGTAAATTGTCAATTACTAAAACAAGTGTTTTTGTATTAGGTTGTATATGATGATATATTTTATCTTTAAATAGAGAAGGAGAAAGAATAGGTTTATCTTCACTATTAGATTGAATCCATTGGATATAGTTTTTTTTAATACATTTTGCAAAATTAGTATTTGCTTCATTTTTTTGCATACGAAGTACTTCATCCATTCCACGATCGTTTGAACGTGTAAGTTGAATTTCCCATTGCGTTAGTTTTTTAAATATTTCAACCCAATCATTCCATGTTTCTGCTTGCATTATAAGAATTCCCAATTGTGAAAATTCTTGTTGATAATTCATTGTTGTTTTTTGTGTAATAATTTCGGTTTGTTGAATATTCTTTTTAATTGAAAGAAGTATTTGATTTGGATTTACCGGTTTTATTAAGTAGTCATTGATTTGAGAACCAATAGCGGCTTCCATTATATCTTCAGCTTCACTTTTAGTTATCATTACTATGGGGATATGTGGATGAATTGATTTAATTTGAACTAATGTATCTAATCCACTTAATCCCGGCATTTGTTCATCTAAAAATATGATATCAAATTGTTGGTTTTTGCAATATTCAACAGCTGCAATTCCATTATTTACAGGAATTACTTCATATCCTTTAGCTTCAAGAAATATAATATGAGGCTTGAGTAATTCAATTTCATCATCAGCCCATAATATGGTTATTTTTTTTGTCATGCTTACAAAGTATTTTTTGAGTAACGTAACTATTAGCGAATATAGTATTCGTCAAAGAATTTTAAGTACGTTTCTATATTACGGTCTTGCAAAAGTATTTTGTAATTGTCAACAGATATTATGCAATGACGTGTAAATACTTTTTCAATATTTTCATAAATTTCTTGGTTGTAGTTTATCAAATCAAAATAATTCATTGCTTGATTTGCATTTTGAAAAGGACTTACAGCTATTATACTATATGTTGCATCAAGGTCTTTTTGTTCAATTGAAAAATTAAAATTGGTAAAATAGTCTAAATTATAGTTTACAATATTGAATTTTAGTTTTTTCAGATCAATAAATTCAGACTTTGCAGCTATTACATATATATGTGTGGTAGGACTAGATGGATACACATATAAATCAGGAACTTTTTTTTGTTCTTCTTTTACACTGTTATTCGATACAATATCAATTACAGGTTGTGTTATTGTTTTTTGATTTTGTTCTTTTGAAATATAGTCTAATATAGTTTTTGCTAATGCACTTACTGCTTCTTTAGGATATGTATTTATTATATTTTGCATATTTGTTTGCAGTGTTGGTATACCATACAATTTACCTTCACTTACAGCTTTTAAAAAGTCAAATTTTGCTTGTAGGTATGTATCTTTAAAGAATTTTTCTTGTTGACTATGTAATAGTATTACACCTTTATAATCTCCTTTTACAAAAAGCCTATAACTATCAGCATATGTTTTTTCCAATTCTTTATTTTTTTGTTTAATATCTTTATGAAAGTCAGGATCAGTAAGAGCTTTAGTGTAATTGCTTTCCGGATATTTTTCAATTATTTTCGTTTTATATTCCTCAGCTTTTGTAAAGTTTTTTTCATTGGTATATAGTAAATGCAAATAATATAAAGCAATTGGTGTATTTACACTTTCCGGAAATCGTGTAACAAATGATTCAAGCGAAGAAATAGCATATTTTGAATCGCCAATTAAATTCATATATGCCATACCTGTATTAAACATACCTTCTTCAATTTTCTTTGTTGAAATTTTTAATAAAGAGTCATTTAACGGTAAAAATTGCAAATAATATTCTCTTGTTTTTGTATTGGTAATAAGTGGTTTATTTGGGGATTCTTGATTTTCGTTTTCAACCAAATCATTTGATGGTTCATCATGCATAATTGCAGTTTTAGAACTTCGTCGCCAATTGTCTTCTAATGGTCTTTCTCCCCAACGTTTTTTAAATTCTGCTTTTCCAAATTTTACAACAGATTCATTATAAAAATAGAAGGAACTTCCTAATTTTTGATTTTGAGAACCAAAATCTTGATTATACATTTGAGAGTTTAAATTAGCAATTTCTTCTTGATTTTGTTTTTCTCGCTCTAAACTATATAAAGTTTCAATTTTTTTATCTATTAATTCATTTCTTTTATTTTCAGGCATTTTAGCTATTCTTTGTAAACTATCTTCGGTTTGAGCCATAAGATAATTTTTTGCTAAAATGTTTAGGTTATCTGATTTTACTTTAATTTCAGTATAATTTCTGTAATCTTGAGGAAGTATGGCAATGCAACTGTCAAAATATGGTTGAGATTCAATATATTTACGTTGATTGTAATAAATATTACCAATTGATAAATATGAAATAGCTTTTTGTTGTTTATTTGAAGTACTTGATTCTACTGATTTAATATAGTTTTTTAAAGCATTATTTTCATCGTTTTCAGCATAGTACACATTTGCTAGTGCAAAATATATTTGATCTTTAAATTCTTTATTTTTATTATCTCGTAATAGTTTATTTAGTAATGTAATTACTTCTTTGCTCGATCCTGAACCGCTTTCAAAACTTGTAGCTCTGTTAATTTTAGCATTAAATGCCATATCATAAGGCGGATTCATATCTTCAACCTTTTTGTAATAAGCCATTGCTTTTGCATTTTCTCCAATTTCTTGATGTAATTGTGCCAAAATAAATGTATAACGGATAATGTTTCGTTTTTTAGTTTTATAATTACATGCTGCTTTTAAATTTTGAATTGCCTCATCGTATTTTTTATCTTGAATATAGATGTCAGCATATAGGGCATATGCCTCACTTTTTAAATGTTCAGGAAAATCTTTATCTTCCATTATTTTATCTAAAACTTCTTTTGCATCGTCACGTTGCCCCATTTCTTTTTTTGTATGGGCAAGCCATACGTTTGCTTCGTATCGTATAGAACTATTTTTATACTCATTTATAATAAACATAAAATTTTTTTGAGCATCAAAATAGTTTTGTTTATAAAATAATGCTTTACCCATAAGTAAATATGAATCATCAACCCATGGGTTAAATTCTTTTTGATAATAAAATTCTTTTTGTTTTTGAGTTGTTAATGGTCTTTTTTGAGCCGGTTTTACGGTAATAGAATGGTCTTTTATAAGTTTTGTACATTTCAAGAGAGTTCTATCCATGTCACCATTGGCCGATTGTAAAATGTCTTTTTGAGAATAATAAAAAACCGGTAATATGTCATTATATGGTTCTTTATATGATTTTTCTATATTTTGCATTCCACTTTTGTATGCTTCGCGAGCATTGAAGTATATGTTGTAACGTGACGTTATAGTGTGGTAAGAACGTGTGGTAAATGTATTTTTTTGTGTTGTACAAGCTATTGCCAAAACACAAGCTATTACTATATAAATTGATTGTTGTCGTAAATTTTGCACAAATGTTAATTTTTGTAAGAAAACTGTCAAATATCGAAAATATTTTTTAGGCAACAAAAAAAAAGTTGAATTTTAGTATTCATTACACTGAGTAAAGATTTTTTCGAATTATGTACTAATTAAGTCCTACAAAATAATATATTGCATTTATGAATACAACAACTTCAATATTAGTATTGTCTGATACTCATGGGTATATTGATAATGATATTTTACAGCATGTAAAAACAGTAGATCAGGTATGGCATGCAGGTGATATTGGATCATTGCAGGTTATAGAGACTCTAGTTGCTTGTGTTCCATTGTATGCAGTGTATGGGAACATAGATTCTCATGCTATTCGTATGCAAACGAAAGAATTTCTGTGTTTTGAATGTAGTGGTTTATGTGTTTTATTATCGCATATTACCGGATATCCTCCAAAATATGCTCCCGGTATTATACAAAAAATTAAAGAATATAACCCCTCAATTCTTGTTGGTGGTCATTCTCACATTTGTAAAGTAATGAACGATGCCAACAATTCCTTACTATATATAAATCCGGGAGCAATTGGAAAAACCGGTTTTCATTCGGTGCGAACTATGATTCGATTTGAAATAACAAACGCAAAACCTCACAATATGTCAGTAATTGAGTTACCACGTTGGTAATGTATCAATAAGTTGTTAGTAAGTTGCAATGCAGCTTTTTTTTTGTCAATCGGTCTTTTTTTATTTTTGTAATAAATCAATATTTAATAGATATGGTAACTATAGGAACTCCACTTTCGAAGTCTGCAACTAAAGTAATGATGTTAGGTTCGGGTGAATTGGGTAAAGAAGTTGTAATAGAAATGCAACGGTATGGTGTAGAAGTTATAGCAGTTGATAGATATGCAAATGCTCCTGCTATGCAAGTAGCACACAAATCATATGTTATTTCAATGCTCGATGCAGTTGCTTTAAGAACAATAATAGAACAAGAAAAACCACAGTATATAGTTCCTGAAATAGAAGCTATTGCAACAGAATTGTTAGTTGATTTAGAAAAAGAGGGATATACAGTTATTCCATCTGCCAAAGCTACTCATTTGACTATGAATCGTGAAGGAATACGGACTTTAGCTGCCGAAACGTTAGGTTTGCGAACGTCTCCATATCGTTTTGCCGGTAACAAAGAAGAATACCTTAAGGCAGTGGCAGAAATAGGATTACCATGTGTAATTAAACCTGTAATGAGTTCTTCCGGAAAAGGGCAGAGTACTGTAAAAACTCAAGAACAAATAGAAGCAGCATGGGAATATGCCAGGGAAGGAGCAAGAGGGTCGGGAGGACGAGTTATCATTGAAGGTTTTGTTGATTTTGATTATGAAATTACATTACTTACAATAAGTCATAAAGATGGTGTTTCATACTGTGCACCAATTGGTCACAGACAAGAACACGGAGATTATAAAGAATCATGGCAGCCGCAAATAATGTCAGCCAAAGCTCTTGCTGATGCACAATACATAGCAAAAGAAGTAGTTACAGCTCTATGTGGCAGGGGCTTGTTTGGGGTTGAATTTTTTATTAAAGGTGACATTGTATATTTTAGTGAATTATCTCCGCGTCCTCATGATACGGGAATGGTAACTATGATTTCTCAAAACTTATCGGAGTTTGCATTGCATGTGAGAGCTATTTTAGGATTGCCTATTCCAAATATTATTCAATATGCTCCTGCTGCATCCAGTGTAATAATGGTAGACGGTAATTCAAAAGCTGTAAGTTATAGTGGATTTGAAAAAGCTCTTGCTGAACCTGATACTCAATTACGATTGTTTGGAAAACCGGAAGTGCAAGGAGAACGACGAATGGGAGTTTGTTTAGCATTAGGAACCGATACCGACGACGCTCGAAAAAAAGCAAATAATGCAAGCCGAGCAATTACGTATTCGTTATAAATTTTAATGTATTTACAGTTACAATTATATTAATTAAGTAAGTAAGATATATATATTGTACCATTAAATCCATTCTTGTTTTTTAAACCAAATTACGCCAAATACCGATAATAAGATAGAACCTGTTATAATACTGGGTAATGCTAGAGGCCAATCTTCCATAAAATTGATAACATTCATACCAAATATACTTGCAATTAACGTTGGAATCATAAGTATAATTGATATAAGTGTTAATTTTTTCATTACCACGTTTAAATTATTTGAAATTACCGAAGCAAACGCATCCATCATTCCACTTTGAATATCGGAATATATTTGTGCCATTTCCAAAGCTTGTTTATTTTCAATAAATGCGTCTTCAAGCAAATCTTCATTTATTTCTGTTGTAATTTTTTTTGAATTTCTTAGTTTTGCAAGTACTATTTCATTTGCTTTTATAGAAGTAATAAAGTAAACCAAACATTTTTCCATTTTTAACAATTTGTTTAATTCTTTGTTTTTGATGGATTTTTCTAAATCTTGCTCAATAAGAGAAGTCATTTGATTAATTTGTTTCAAATATCGCAGATACAGTGTCCCCGAACGCATAAACAATCGTAATGAAAAGTTTAAACTATCTGTGATTTGACGGTATTGTTCTCTAAAAGGTAAGGGTTGCCCTGTTGGTAATACTTCGTTTTCTTGTATACAAATAGTTAACGTGTAATTTTCGGTAATAAATATACCAAGAGGAATTGTTTGAAATGGTACACCATTATTTAAAACTTCTACCGGAATACGAAGAATTATATACGTCCATTCGTCTTCAAATTCAATACGTGGACGTTCGTCAATATCTAAAATATCTGTAACTAAATCACTAGGTAATTTAAATTCGGTTGAAAGTCTTTCAATTTCTTTGGGAGTTGGTTTTATCACATTTATCCAACAACCTTTTTGTGGTTCGGCAATTTCAACATAACCACCGAAAGTTTTGAAAATTTTAATCATAATGCTTCCCTTACATTATTCTGTAAAGGTAACACGTATTGTCCCCTTACAGATTTGTTAATACTTTATTTGTCTATAATCCGGGACTTCGTCCATAGCTGTAATTGTTTTGATTTTCGACTGCAAAGCTAATTTATTTTTTTATTTTCAATCATTGATTCTTATTTTTTTTAGTCTTTTTTTTAAGTTTTCAAATAGCATGATTTTTTGATTATTTTTTGTAAAAAACATATAATTTTACAGATATTAAATTTTGCAATTTGAAGTATAGTTTTACACTTATCTTTATAATTTTAAGTATATATGTTTGGGCACAACAAACATGTACGGTAAAAATATTTGTTAAACAACAAAATCAACAAGTTCTTTCCGGTGCTCAAATATATGCTCAAAAATCACATGCAAGTTTTATTACCAATGAAAAGGGATTTGCGTTGTGTGTAATTCCTTGTAAACCTGATACACTTTTAATTTCATATATTGGTTATAAGGATGTGTATGTTGCATTACCTATGATTTCCGATACAATTATACACGTCTTTATGAGTATAGAAGAAATAGGTATAAACAAAGTAGTTGTTACTCAAGTAAAAGAAAATTCTCAAATAACAAATACATTGGGAGAATTACAAGTAAAGCATTCTGAATTGCGAAGTATTCCCGGTATTATGGGAGAACCGGATGTGTTACGTACTCTTTCTTTAAGTAGCGGAGTAAAACAAATAGAAGGAATGCAGGGTATTTTTGTAAGAGGTGGAAGTCAAGATCAAAATCTTATTGTATATGATGGTGCTACAGTGTACAATCCTTCTCATTTGTTAGGCTTTTTTTCTGTATTTAATTCAGATATAGTTGCATCGGCTTCATTATTTTCATCGGGGGCACCTGCATTATACGGAGGTAGATTATCGTCGGTGCTAACTATACAATCATTATCCGCAATTCCTGACAGTGTTGAAACTGCTGTTAATCTTGGTGTTTTGTCTTCTCGTGTTATGCTCAATGTTCCAATTTCACAAAAAAGTGCAATTCGAGCTTCTTTTCGTAAAACATATCTGAATTTGTTTGTAATGCCTATAGTTGAAAAATCTCTTGAACTTAAAGATGAGGTGTCAACACAATTTGGATTTTATGATGCAACGTGTCGGTTTGATTTTAAACCAAATTTATTACATCAATTTTATATTTCGGCATATCTGGGAAAAGATAAATTTGGATTATTAAATTCTCAAACATTGCTCACAAATAATGTAAATTGGGGTAATTTTGTTGTTGCGGCTCAATGGAAATACAATGCGAAAAATCGTTGGATTCATAGTATTACAGCATCGTATTCAGAATATAATTTTAATTTTTTAGCAAAACAGAGTGTGTATACATTAGGAATTGAAACAGGGATTTCAAAAAAAGAAATACAATATACTGCTAAAAAAAGATATGAAAATCATACGGTATCATATGGGGTACAGGCTAATTTTCATATGTATAATTCAGGGACTATTGATGTAACAATAGAAAATGAACCTTTTAATTCAATTCCTGCAATGCTTTCTCAAAGTTCGGAACAATCACTCTTTGTTGAAGATGAATGGTTTATTACTCCACAACTTATTTGTAATGCTTCTATTCGTATAGTTCCGTATGTTTTGCTTGGACCTTCTTCATATTATGTATATAATGATAAAGGAGAGGTAACAGATACAGTATTTTATACTCAAAATCAAATTATGTATACTACCATAGGATTTGAACCTCGGTTACAATTACAATATAGGTTTTCATCAGATGCATCGTTAAAATTTTCTAGTATGCGTACAACCCAACAAATTCATATGGTTTCAATGCTTTCTGCAGCTTTGCCGGCCGATATTTGGTTGCCTGCCGGTAAAGGTAATAAACCAATGAATGGATGGATTTCGAGTGTGGGGTATTTTAGAAACTTTAACGATAACGAGTTTTCAAGTTCTCTTTCTTTATATTATAAATCAATGCAAAATATTATTGAATTTAAAGATGGATTTATAACATTATACGCAAGTTCTTATAATCAAAAAATTACTCATGGTAAAGGATTCGCATTTGGGAGTGAATTTGTAATTAAAAAAATAAAAGGTGATTTTCAGGGGGCATTTTCATATAATTTTTCTCGTTCTTTACGTCGTTTTCAAGACTTAAATCAAGGATATTTGTATCCGGCGTCATATGACAAACCTCATGATGTTTCTATACAATTACAATATAAAATATCATCTCAATTAACGTGTAATGCATTGTGGGTATATAATAGTGGAAAAGTATATTCAGAACCTGTGTCAAAATATTTTATTGGTAAAAATGTAATAAGCGAATATGGGCCAATAAATAGTTCTCGAATGCCTGCTTATCATAGATTAGATATAGGAGCTCAGTATGTGATTGCTAAAACTGATTCGTATGAATTATTAAGCAATATATCAATCTATAATGTGTATAATAGAAAAAATACATATTATATCTATTATGAAACTATTGGAAATGTAAATGAGTTTTCAATTCAATTTGTAAAGAATTTTGTGGGATTATTTCCTATTTTACCATCTGTTTCTATTCAATTGTATTTTTAGTATATGATGAAAAAAAATGTATATATAATAAATATTATCATAATAGCAATAAGTTTCTGTAGTGTATCTTGCAGTGATAATTTTACACATTCTGATTTTAAAGCAGGAAGGGTGGTTGTTGATGGAAGTATTGAAGCAGGATCTTTCGCAAAATTAGTATTAACCTATTCTTTGCCTCTTGATGCTAAAATTGATTCATCTGTTTATTATGATTTAGTAAACACTCGGGCAAAAGTTACCATATTTGATGGAGAACAATCGGAGGTTTTGGTATTAATAAAAAGAAAAAATTTTTTTCCGCCTCATTATTATACTACACGCACTATAAAGGGAGTACCCGGTAAAACGTATTGGCTCGAAGTTATATATTATGATGATACTATACGAGCTCAAACAACAATTCCTAATAACGTAGAACTTTCCAAGATTTGGTCAGAACCTCATGTAAATGATACAACAAAACGGTATTTATGGATTCAGATGTGTGATGATGTTCAACGTAAAGATTATTATAGGATTTTTACTCAAATTAAAGGAAAACAAAAAGATTTTGTACCAACATATCAATCGGCATTTTCTGATGAATATTTTAATGGTACATGTCCTAAAATTATGCTTTATAAAGGTTTAGAAAATTTTTTCGATAAAAAGCGTGAAGATACATTTTCTGTTGGAGATACGGTATTTGTTAAAATAAGTAGTATTGACAAACAATCGTATTTGTTTTGGAGTAATTATGAAAAAGAGGTTTTCAATTCAGGAAATCCTTTTGCAGCAAATGGTTCAAATCTTACTTCAAATGTTGATAGTGGAATTGGTATATGGTGCGGATATGCAAGTAAAGTATATTCAATTATAATAAAATAACCATACGTGTAAGTTTTTATTCTTTTTTATTACTAATATATAAGTTATTAATAATCTCTAATCCATTAATATATGAGATATATTGTATACACATTTGTAGTAAGTTTATTGTTAATAGCTTGCTCATCACACAAAAAACAATCAGTACCTCAAGTAGTGATATTACAAACCAATCAAGATCTTCCGTTTGTGTTAGAATTTGAAGCGGGTAAATATTTTAATAATCCTACTTTTGCGGTGTGGATAGAAGATATGAACGAAACCTTGGTATCTACTATTTTTGTTACTAAATCAATTGCAACCGGGAAGTATGGTCATGCATATAGTAAAGATAATATATGGTTACCTGATTCGGGAATATCAATTCGCCCCGCAACTTTGCCTTATTGGTTGCATAAACAGACAAATGGCAACATTCATTCTGTATCGCCGCAAAATCCTTTAGTTCCTGACGCTGTGAGCGGAGCAACACCAAAAGGAAGTTTTACAATAGAAACAGCGGTATCTAAACAGTTGCCAAATAAGTTTCGTGTGCTTTTAGAAATAAATCAAGCTTGGGATTGGAATG
>JAJUFK010000183.1 GCA_029266015.1 Bacteroidota bacterium | reverse complement strand
GGATATGATTCCTTAATTTGTGTATATACGTCTAATGCTTTATCTTTTTTATTCATTTTTTCATACACCAATCCTGCTTTCATCAAAAATCGAGGACTTGTAAGTTCGTGGTCACTTAATTTTGCTGCTTCCAAATAATTTGATACCGCTTTATCATATTTTCCTAATTCAGTATAAGCATCACCTATAGCACATTTGGCAAGAGGCATTACAATAGGGTCATTTACCTCAAAATCTTCAAGATAATCAATAGCATTTTCATATTCTCCTAATCGAATACAACAAAATCCGGCATAAGCTCTCGCTAAATTACCTGCTTTTGTACTTCCATATTCATCTACAATTTCAGAAAATCCCATTACCGATTCATTACCATATAATGCAATTTTAAATGAATCTTTTGCAAATGCATTTTGTGCTTGCCATATTACATTTTGTGCTTCTGACTCACGAGGAATTACAACAAAATTTCTATATGCCATAAAGGCAGCCACTAACAGTAAAATTGCACCAACTATATATGTTAATTTTTTTTGATTTTTTTCAATATATAATTCTGCTTTTCCAAGTGTTGATTCAATTTTTTCAAATTGCTTTATTTCTTGAGTTTCTTTTGATTGTGCCATTGTTATTATTTAATAATTGTATTCCTAATTTTTCGTCAACAAAAATAGTATTTCTTTTTATATTTAAAACATTGAAACCATTTTTTTAATAATTAAATTATATTATTCTGTATGAAAAACATGAGAATTATTTCGTGATTTTTTTAGAATATATCGAATAAATAAAAATAATACAATAGCAGTTACACTAAGACCTGCTATTATCCCAATATTCATAGATATATAAAATCCTTCGGGTGCAACAAAAATATATACGCAGCACACAGTTGTCATAAACAAAGCAGGAATAAAGGTTATCCAATAATATTTGGAATGAGTATAAAGATATGAGGTAATTGCCCATAGCACTACTGCTGCTAATGTTTGATTTGCCCATGCCATATAACGCCATATTATTGAAAAATCAATTTGCGATAATACAAATCCTACACTAAAAATTGGAATACTAACCAAAATTCTATATTTCATTTTTTGTGGAATAGAAAATATATCAGATATTATTAACCGAGCACTTCTAAAGGCAGTATCTCCGGAAGTTATAGGAGCAAATACAACACCTAACAAAACCATAATTGCACCAAATTTACCAAGCATTGTTTTACTCATGGTATCAACTACCCAAGCTGCATTTCCTCCATGTTCATTCATTACAGCTTGCAATTGAGAAACACCACCAAAAAAACTCATTCCAATAGCTGCCCATATTACAGCAACAATCCCTTCTATAATCATTGCTCCGTAAAACACACGTCGTCCTTCAGTTTCATTGGTAATACACCTAGCCATAAGAGGTGATTGCGTTGCATGGAACCCCGAAATTGCTCCACAAGCAACTGTTACAAATAACATAGGAAAAATTGGAAATTGTTCTGGGTTATTGTGCATATTCCTACAATTATGCCACTGTAATTCAGGTATTGAATATCCATAATACCATAAACCAAACAAAATTGCAAATGCCATACAAATAAGAACAATTCCAAAAAATGGATATAATTTACCTATTATTGCTTGAATTGGTAATATAGCTGCAAGAATATAATATACAAAAATAATTGTAATCCATATATTCATAGAAATAGCACCTCCTGCTATACCAAATAAAATTTTTGCAGGACCTACAATAAACACTGCACCTACAACTATCATCAAAAAAACCGTAAACACTCGCATGCCTTGTTTTACAGGATTTCCTAAATACATACCAATGATTTCGGGAATACTCGCTCCTTGTTGTTTTAACGATATCATTCCCGACAAATAATCATGAACAGCACCTGCAAATACACACCCCAGCACTATCCATATAAACACCACAGGTCCCCACATTGCTCCTGCAATAGCACCAAATATGGGTCCTAGTCCAGCAATATTTAAAAATTGAATAAGTAATGTTTTTGACCAATGCATAGGAACATAATCAACTCCATCAGTTTTTGTATAAGCAGGTGTTTGGGTATGTTTAGAAATTCCGAATATACGTTCTATTATACGTGAATACCAAACGTATCCTAGTATTAATATCAGTAAAGAAACAAGAAATGTTATCATTATTCAAATTCATATTTTATAGGTAATACAAAGATTGAATTTGTATATTCGCCATCTTCTTGTCCCGGTTTAAAATTACCCAACATTTTACATACTCGCAATGCTTCGGCATCAAGAAGAGGGTGAACAGACTTTTGGATTTCATATTTTGTGATTTCTCCTTTTTTATTTATAAATAGGCGAACTATTACCGTACCTTTTACACCTAAACGTTTAGCTTCATCAGGATAATTTGTATGAATATATATAAATTTATATAAATTCTTCAAACCTTGCGGATACTCAGGAGCAACTAAATACGGAAAATATTTTATTTCATTTCCGTTTAATCCATAACATGTTCCCGATTGTAAAATATTATGTTTATATACATCTCTCCGTTTTAATTGTCCTCCGGCAAAATAACACAACACTTCACCATGCAATAATCCACTATCGTAATGAGCTATAGATTTAATTTTTCCATTCTCATAATATGATTTACATTCTCCATGTTTTATACCCAACACATAATTTGAATAGTAACATTCCGAAACAATATTATCTTTTAGATTAGAAATTACAACAGAAGCTTTACTCAAAACCGTATCAGAATAGTAAATAGTTGCAATATATTTAACAACACTACTATCACACACATCAAAATATTCATTCAAATACTGTTTTGAAACTTTTTGTACCTGAGCTTGTAGCATAAAACTCAAACTACAAAATACACACAATACTATATATTTCATACATTTTAACTTACTGTAAGCAAAATAACAAAAAAAAAGGGAATCATAGTATGACTCCCCTTTTTTTTATAATTTTTTCATATTAACGTAACAGTACTACCGAACCAAATTTCGTTTCTGTTCCATTCGGTTTTTTCAAACCTGTCCATTCATTTCCGCCAACATAATTAGCTTCTATTTTCCAAATATAAGTATCAGATTGCAGCATTTCACCATTGTATGTTCCATCCCATTTTCCTACAAATATTCCATCTTCTACTTCGTCTGAATACCATATTAAATTACCCCATTTATCAAAAATCCACACCTCACATTTTTCAACTCCGTACATTACAGGTTGGAAAACTCTAACTGCTGCTGCCGGATTTGTTGGCGCAAAAGCTGTTGGCACATAAATATTACCTAACACATCAATATACACTTCTTTAGAAACTTTAGCTTTACAACCATAACTATTTTCTACAGTTAATATTGGATATTTATGTCCTACTACATAACCACCTACTGTTACAGGTTTTTTTCTATCTTTATAGTCTACTACTAAATCAACCAAATCATCATCTTTTGTTTTTGCAAAATTCCAGTACATAGTGTATGTTACAGGATATTCTACCACCGTTCCATCAGCTAATTTATCGGTTACATTTTTTTGAGTAGTACTATCAAGATATTCTACAACATTTGATGCTCCCGGCATTGTAAAGGTAAAGTTAGGTACCGGATAGTTTGCTACTTTCACTATTAATGTATCAAAGCCTTCACAACCTGCATATGTATTTTCATACACTGTTATTGTATCTACTCCTTGAATATCCCAGTCTATGTAACGAACAGCCGATGAATTTGCATCTTTTGAATAATTCAATCTATTACCGGTAACAGACCATATATATGTACTTGGAACACTTGGCACAGTTTCTACAGTATACATTACTTCTACAGTATTTACACAAGCAAGCGTATCTCCTACAATTTTTGTTTTTGCTGCAGGTGCAACTTCAAATTGTCTGTTTTTAGCTGTATCACTTGTACATTCTAACACATCTGGTTTTACAATATTTCTATCGTATAAATCAAATGTATAGAATCCAATTGGTAGTTCTGTAATTCCAAGTTGTGAGAAATTGTATGTTTGACCATAACTTGTAGGTAAACCATTTTTACTTTCCCATACAATATTTGGGCTACCAAATGCTTGAAGAGGTTGTATTTCTGCTCCTTGACAAATAGTATTGAAAGCTACTATCGGTGTACGTGCTTTTTTATGCAATGTATATTTAATTGATACAGTATCACTTATACATGTTATACCAGAAGCATCTTTGTAACGATAAATAGCATATACTTTATTTACACTATTTGCATCGGTATTTATTGGAATTAACTTGCTTGCAGGAACTACTGCATGTTGAGCATTATCATCTAATCCTTTTGAATTTACTCCCCATGTAATTGTAGAATTTGCATTGATAGCAGGATTAAATCCACTTGCTGTTACTATAGCTTTTGCATTTGCGGCACATTCTTCTATATCATTACCTATAGTAAATGTTGGCTTTTTAATAACCGCTAACGTAACAGGTACAGTATCACTACTACATCCTTGTATTACGCGAACCACATAATAATTTCTATCAGCGTTTGAAAATTCTCCCGGTTGTACCTGATATGAATAACCGGTTCCAAGTAAACTTGTAGCTGCAGCATCATCATACCATTTATCATTCAATGTTGCATTTTGTGTTGATACTGCAGGTAAACTTGTTGTTTGACCTTCGCACACTGCTTTATCACTAGCTATTGGTAATTTAGGTTTAGCCTTAATTTGTAATGTTGCACTATTTTTAGGTCCTTCACAACCATTTACTACTTGCGATGCAAAGTATTTAATTGTTAATGGATATTGAGCAGGTACCGGACGTACAGGTGTTAAACTTGCACCATTTTGAATAAATGTACTTTCATCATCTTTATACCATTTTACCGTTGCTCCATTAACAGCAGTTGCCATAAACTGTGGATCTGCATTGTACTCACATATACTATTAGGTGTAACACTTACAATTGGTGCTGCAGGCAACGGTTTTATTACATACGTTGCCGGTGCTGTTTGACTCTCACAGCCATTTACCGTTTGTGTTGCATGGAATGTATACGTATTGTCGCTTGTTACTGTTGGTGTATAGTTTTGACTAAATACTATAAATCCTGTTCTG
>JAJUFK010000006.1 GCA_029266015.1 Bacteroidota bacterium | reverse complement strand
TTATAATTAAACACTGTCCTAAAAATGGGAAGCTTACAGTAACAGCCCGCGATGGACACTTCTTATTATGGCCGGCTCCGGTATTATTAGATTCGGTAGGCAACGATATAAACGATATTGAAAGTTTCAACATTCTTGCTATTCAAAGTAGAATAACTTACAAATTTGCAGGACCTGATGTATTAGGTGCTAAAGTAAGCGGACTAATTGAAGGTGATTTCTTTGGTAATTCTAATGCTACCATTAATAGTTTTAGATTACGCCATGCTTTTGCTAAATTAAATTGGGACAAAACAGAAATACTCTCAGGACAATTTTGGCATCCATTTTTTGTGACTTCTTGTTTTCCTGGCACAATTTCATTCAATACCGGTGCTCCATTTAATTCATTTGCACGCAATCCACAAATACGATTAACTCACACAATTGATAAAATATCAATTATGGTTGCTGCACTTTCTCAGGTTGATAATACTTCGCGAGGAATTGGCGGAACTGCCGGAACTTCCTATTTACGTAATGCAGAAATTCCCGAACTACATGCTCAGATTCAATTTGAAACCAAAAACGATTCTCTTAAAACAGCATTTGTATTAGGAGGTGGTATAGGTTATAAAACAATAGAACCACGAGTAAGTTCTTCATACTTAGGAAAAGTATATAAAGTAGAAGAAAAAGTAACCGGTCTTTCTGCCATTGTATTTTCAAAAATTACTACAGAACCTATTATATTGAAACTTCATGTACGATATGGAGAAAACATTCCCGATATTACTGCTCCCGGTGGTTTTGCCGTAAAAGAAGTAATTGATACTATAACCGGAGAATGTGCTTATACTCCACTCAAAAGCATGTCTTATTGGGGCGAAATACATACCAATGGTAAAAATTGGGAATTTGGAGTATTTGGAGGAATGTATACAAATACAGGCACTAAAGAATCTATGAGTAGCGTAACAAATTCTGTTCATGGTTTAGCTACCAACATTGCCGCTATGTATAGAATTTCGCCAAGAGTAATATACAAAATAAATAAATTTAGTGTAGGTGCTGAAATAGAGTATACAGCTGCATTGTATGGAAAAAATTACGATGCTAATTACATACCGGCAACTACAAGTGAAATAAGTAATACTCGTATATTACTATCTACTATTTATGCATTCTAACTTAAAACTAAATTCATATGGCACTAATAATTTGGAACAACATGTATTCTGTGAATGTTGAGTCTTTAGATACTCAACACAAAAAATTGGTTGAATTAGTGAACCAATTACACGACTCTATTAAATCCGGTCAAAAAGACAAAGTACTAACCGGTATTTATAACGAACTCATTGGCTATACCATTACACACTTTAGAGACGAAGAAGCTCTTATGCGTAAAGCAGGATATGCCGATTTAGAAGATCACATAGATATACACCGTAGTTTAGTAGAACGTGTAAAGAAATTACAAAAAGACTATTTCGACGGCAATCCTAATGCGTGGAACGAAACATTAGAATTTCTTCGCAACTGGCTCCTAAAACATATAGCAGGAACTGACAAAAAATATAGCCAAGCTCTTAATCAAGCTGGTATTGTTTAATTTTAAATTTATGATACTATGTCATTATTAACATGGAATTCAACATATTCGGTAAATATTGTTGAAATAGATAATCAACACAAAAAACTTATTGATTTAATAAATCAATTGTATGATGCAAAACAAGCGGGAGCTGCTGATACTATTATTCAAAAAGTCTTTAATGAATTAGTTTCGTATACATTTACACACTTTAATTATGAAGAAAGTTTGTTACGAAAAGCTAACTATTCTGATTTGGCTGAACACTGCGATATTCATAAAAGTATTGTAGAACGGGTACGTAATCTTCAAAAACAATACAACGATGGCAGTGCTACCGCAATTAATGATACGCTAGAATTTATGAAAAACTGGCTTATGAAACATATTGCAGGCACCGACAAAAAATATTCACAAGAATTGAATGCTGCAGGAATCCGCTAATATTCCTAAATAAAAAGTTATGAATACTTCATTTAAAATACTTATAGCCGAAGATTCTGAAGTTGTTCAGATGAGTATTCATGATTTTTTAATAAAAGATTTACAACATACATATTCTGTGTTAAAGGCATACAATGGCCGTGAAGCATGTAATATGGCTTACAAACACAAACCCGATATTATATTAATAGACATAGAAATGCCGGTAATGGATGGTATTGAAGCTATTTCTATTATTAAAAAAAATAAAGAAATAGCTCATATACCAATTATAGTAATGTCGGGGACACGAAACTTTAAAAAGGCTATGGAAGCCGGAGCCAATGATTTTTTACTAAAACCTATAAACCAATACGAACTACTTTTGAGAATTACAACTAATATTATTTCATCTAGAAATGATATTGAACTAAAAAAACAACAAGAAATTCTTGCAAACCAGCAATTTGAAGTTATAGCTCAGCGCGATATGATTTTAATGCAACAAAATGAAATGTATGAAGACATTCGCTATGCCCGTGCTATTCAAAATGCAATTCTCTCTGACCCCGAAATTCTTAATAAATTCTGTCATTCATATTTTATTATAAATAAACCTAAAAATATTATTAGTGGTGATTTTTACTGGATAAGCTCAAAACATGAACGACTGTATTTTGCGTTAGCAGATTGTACAGGACACGGCATTTCGGGAGCACTTATGACAATAGCAGGTAATGCTTTTTTACATGATATTATAACTAATTATGATACATGTTGCCCAAGTGATATTCTTAATGATTTGCGTAATAGAGTAATTACACTGTTACATCAAAAAGGAGAAATTGGAGAAATGAGTAATGGTATGGATATAGGGCTATGCTGCTACAATCCTCAAACTTCTGAATTACATTTTTCAGGCGCAAATATTCCTCTTTACATAAAACGCGTCATGAAGAATAGTATTGAAATAGTAAAACCAGACAGAATGCCTGTAGGAATGCATATAAATGTAAATAAACCATTTTCGCTACAAACTGTATCAATTGCAAAAGGTGATAGAATTTATTTATTTTCTGACGGATTTGCCGATCAATTTGGAGGAAATGACAATAAAAAATTACATTCCAAAGGTTTTCGAACCATATTGACAGAATATTCATTAATATCAATGGAAAAACAAGCTTCATATTTAGAATCATTTTTTCAATCGTGGAAAGGAACAAATGAACAAGTTGATGATGTTCTTGTATTAGGTATACAATTTTAAATTACAAAACACTATGAGTGAAGAATTATTAAAAGCACTGATGCAACTATTTGCAATAATTGCAAAACAAGATGGTGGTGTAGAAGTAAAGGAACGTGAATTTGTTCTTAAATTCCTAGAACAACAAATAAATCCCGAAAAAGTTGCCGAATACATGGAACTATTTGACTCATTGTCAGATAATAAAGGCAGTGACGAAAAAAGTTTAACATCGGTAAACGATTCAGTTAAAATTTTAGGAATTTGTAAAAAAATAGGTAAAACACTTTCTCAAAAACAAAAAGTGGTGGTACTTGTTCGTTTATACGAACTTATAATATCCGATAAAAAATTTACCGAACAACGTATGGCTATTATAGATACAGCTGCCGAAGTATTTAAAATTGCAAAAGAAGAATACAAAGCTATAGAAGCTTTTGTAAAATCAGAATCTCTCAGCGATATTGCCAACGACCCTTCTCTCTTAGTTATTCATAATGGAGAACAAAAACTAGCATCGAATATTAAAGAAATAATATCAGAAAAACTTGATGGACTTGTAAATATACTCAAAGTAGAAAGTGTTGATTTATACTTTCTTCGATACATTGGTTCTGAAGAATTAATGATAAATAGTCAAACTATTCATGGTTCACGCATATACTTATTTGCTAATGGAAGTATTATTCGTTTACCCAAAGGTAAACCCATATACTATAGCGATGTTGTAGCAAGATATATGCTTGATGAAAATACCGAAGAAATAAGTTTTAATGTCAAAAACCTTAGTTTTGCATTTCCTAATGGTGTTTTAGGCTTACGCAATATAAACCTTTCGGAACAACAAGGACGACTTATTGGTATAATGGGAGCAAGTGGTTCCGGTAAAACCACATTACTCAATGTACTTTCGGGAATAGAAACACCAAGCCAAGGCGAAGTTCTAATAAATGGTATAAACTTACATACCGAAAAAGAGAAAATCAAAGGAATCATTGGATACATTCCTCAAGATGATATACTTATAGAAGAACTTACAGTATTCGAAAATTTATACTTTAATGCTAAAATGTGCTTTAAAGATATAAGTGAAGAAGATTTAGTAAAAAAAGTAAATAATACGTTACAAAGTTTAGGGTTACTTGAGAAAAAAGATTTAAAAGTAGGTTCTCCTTTAGTTAATAAAACTATAAGCGGAGGACAACGCAAACGGTTGAATATAGCTCTTGAACTAATTCGTGAACCTGCCATTTTATTTGTAGATGAGCCAACTTCTGGACTTTCTTCTCGCGATAGTGAAAATATTATTGATTTATTACGAGAATTAACTTTAAAAGGGAAATTAATATTTGTGGTAATTCACCAACCAAGTTCCGATATATACAAAATGTTTGATAAGGTTGTAATTCTTGATACCGGTGGATATCTTATATATAATGACAATCCTGTAGAAGCTGTGCGTTATTTCAAAAAAATTGATATGCAAATAAACAGCGAACATGGTGAATGTCCTAAATGCGGTAATGTAAACCCTGAACAAATTTTTAATATAATTGAAACTAAAGTTGTTGACGACTATGGTAACTACACCTTGAATCGTAAAATTTCACCTACAAAATGGGAAGATTTATACAAAGAAAATTGTACATTTCAAACAATCCCCGACAAGCTAAAAGCATTACCATCATTACTACAAATACCTTCTAAAATCAAACAATTTTCTATTTATCTTGTTCGCGATGTATATTCAAAAATAAGTAATAAACAATATCTTATAATTAATTTACTCGAAAGTCCCCTACTTGCTTTCATTTTAGCATTTATGATACGATATGTATCGACCCAAAGTAATTCCGGCTATATGTTCCGATTAAACGACAATATTTATCCATATATATTTATGGCTATCATTGTTGCACTTTTTATTGGAATGACTGTAAGTGCCGAAGAAATATTTCGCGACAGAAAAATACTAAAACGAGAGGCGTTTCTTAATTTAAGTCGCTCTAGTTATTTGCTATCTAAAGTTTCTATTTTATTCTTTATTTCTGCTATACAAACAATACTGTTTGTTTTGGTTGGAAATTCAATTTTAGGTATTAAAGGTATGTGGTTAGAATACTGGCTTGTGTTATTTACTATCAGTACATCTGCAAATATGTTGGGTCTCATTATTTCTTCAGCTTTCAATTCTGCTGTAACTATTTATATTCTTATACCATTACTCATAATTCCTCAAATGATGCTCAGTGGTGCAATGTTTAACTTTGATAAACTCAACAGTGCCATAGGCGGAGGCAAAGAAACACCTCCTATAGTTGCAGAACTTATTCCTGCTCGTTGGGCTTTTGAAGGCTTAGTAGTTCATCAATTTACTTCAAATAAATATCAAAAAATGTTTTACTCTTTGGATAGAGTAATGAGTATTTGCGATTATAAATCGAGTCTGTATACTGCAAAACTTCTTGATGTTGTAAATGCATACGATAAAAGTTTACAAACAAAAACACCTTTTGACACTTCAGATATACTGTTGCTTCGAAATGAGTTTATTCGAGAAATGAAATATGGAGAAAGTCGTAAATCTATTCAATTTGCATATCTTGATCAATTAAACCCACGCGATTTTAATTTTGAAATTTCTGAATATGCACGTGAATATATTATGGCAATCAAAGAATTTTACAGCGACCGATACAATATGGCTGCCGAGAAAAAAGATGCTATGATAGAAATTTTGCGAAATAACAAAAAAGGTGATTTATATGAAACATACAAAAATGAATATTTCAATCAAAATCTCTCTGATATAGTTTTAAATTCTATTGAAAAACAAAAAATTATTCGTAAAAACAATCGGTTAATTCAAAACTATGATAAAATATTTATTTATCCTTCAAAAACAAATAAATACGATTTTAGAACTCATTTTTATGCTCCTAAAAAACAATTTTTAGGAACTTTATATCCTACATTTTGGTTCAATTTAGTTATTTTATGGATATTTACTGTAATTATGTACTTGGTATTGTATTTTGATATACTCAAACGAACACTTGATTTTTTTGGTAATATTTCACTATTAAAAAAAAGATAATCTTATATTTTAAGAAAACGAGTTATTAACAACAATCTTTCAAGTGTATTTTTTTTATTAACAAACACTTGTATTTGCATAATTCTATTGTATATTTGATAAACAATGAGTTAGACTATTTAATAAGAATATGACGTATATTACAGATGTATTAACACCTCAAGATTTAAAAAAACGCTATCGCACATTAGCGTTGCATTTTCATCCCGACAAAGGCGGCAGTGTTGATATAATGAAACAAATAAATACTGAATATAGCTTATGGCAACAAGGTTTTACCAGCCGTCCTAGATACATACACGAAGTTCAAATTGGTAACATGATATATGTTAATAGCTCACGAGCTGTTGTAATTGAAGTGCAAGACAAAGTTTTTAAAGCTAAATCTCTTGAAACTAAACGTGAAATGTACTTTGATAAAGAAACCGGATATGCACAATTTAACCTCAAATTCAGAGCATATATTAACCACGATTATTACGACATGCTCGACAATATGAATTAAGATAATTTTTTTAATTTATTTTTTTTACACTGTTACACTTAGATTTTTACAGATGTGTGAAACACCCCTCTCCCATAATTCATAATTTAAATCTATGTTAATCTGTGAAAAAAAACGGACATTCATTGACAATTACAAGGGTTTTCCCCTACCTGCAAATTTCATCATTCACATTTCATAACTGATATCTTATATCTCATATTTTCTTCATACTGAATTCGCAAGCACAATAACATTGGCGATACAAATCTAATTCTTTGCTTAGTTCAATGCTTCGTTTGTATCCGTCTTGCTTTTTGAAATCGTAGTGTGTATAGCCTTGATATTGCGAACCTATTTCTTCTATTTTTTTGGAATTTTTGTGTGGGCTTATAGTAAGCGTAGTGCAGAAATGTAAAATTTCCAACTCTTGCGCTTTGATTGAAGTGGCTTGGAGCAAAGTTTTATAACAAATTTCACAACGAGCACCGCCTTCGGGTGCAGATTCTGTTCCTTTGATTGCTCCCAACCAATTGGAGTGATTGTAATCACCTACTATCAATTGAATATTATAATAATCTGCAAGCTTTTGAACGTAGGACAACCGTTTTTCAAACTCTTCGAACGGAAAAATATTGGGCATATAAAAATACAATACAGGCTGCCAACCATTTGCTATCAGTCGTTCTACCGATGCCGAAGCACAAGGTGCGCAGCATGTATGTACCAAAATTTGTTTCATACTTCCTAACAGGGAAGAAATGTGATATTATTTTCGCATCATCACATCGTCTATCATGCCATATTCTTTGGCTTCATGCGATGTCATCCAATAGTCGCGGTCCGAATCTTTTTCAATTTTTGCATATTCATGACCAGTATGATGGGCGATAATTTCGTAGAGTTCGCGTTTCAATTTCAAAATTTCGCGTGTTGTAATTTCTATATCGGTAGCTTGACCTTGTGCACCTCCAAGTGGCTGGTGAATCATCACACGTGAATGATTCAATGCTAATCGTTTACCTTTAGTTCCTCCTGCAAGCAATACTGCTGCCATAGATGCTGCCATTCCGGTACAAATAGTTGAAACATCTGCTTGAATATATTGCATAGTATCGTATATTCCAAGTCCGGCATACACAGAACCTCCGGGAGAATTTATATAAATTTGAATATCACGAGAAGAATCTGCAGATTCTAAGTATAATAACTGACCTTGAACAATATTTGCAACATAATCGTCAATAGGTAACCCAAGGAATATAATTCTATCCATCATCAATCGAGAGAATATATCCATTGAAGCTATATTTAACTGACGTTCTTCAATAATTGTAGGTGAAATATAATTATTTAAAACCGACGTGTATTTATCGAGCGACACACTGCTAATTCCTAAGTGTTTGGTCGCATATTTTCTAAAATCATTCATATATGTAATTTTTAATTCATTCAAAAATACTCATTTTTACTAATTATGTAACTATGAGACACAAAAAAAGGGATAAAAATTACTTTATCCCTTTATAAAACTGACTGTATTTTTTATTTTTTTTCAAACATAGCATTAAACTCTTCAATTGTTTTTTCAACTTCATTCAATTTTACAGTTTCTTTAAAAAATGCTATTAATTTTTTATCTTGTTCTTGTTCTACAATACGATTTGCTTGGTCTCTATTTTTTATAATTTCTTTGCTCCAGTGCTCTAAATCTTCGTCACTTGGATTCATCATACCAAATTGTGCAAATTGCATACGTGTATATTCTTTTGCTCCATTACGCACATCTTCTTCGGTAATTTGTATTGCATTATCTTTAATAATTTTACCGCTTATAAGCTGCCAACGCAAATCCTCTAAAAATAAAGGGAATTCACTCTCAATTTGTTCGGGTGTTATTTTATCATTGTTTTTGTTCGTTTCAAGCAACCAACGTTTCAAAAACTCTTCCGGCAAATCAAATTTTATTGATTCTACTAATTTTTTCTTAATATCAAGCAATAGTTTATAATCGCTATTAGGAGCAACACGCATTTCAAAATCAGCACGAATTTTATCTTTAAATTCTGCTTCACTAGTAACAACACCTTCTCCAAAAACTTTGTCAAACAATGTTTGATCAACCGGTGATTTAGTAAAACGTAATATATCTGTTATTTCAAAAGAATAATCAGCATATAAAATATCAGTTTTATCTTTATCAACAGCAAGCATTGATGATAATTCCACATCATTTTCAAAAGCTTTTTTAGGATTAAATTCTATTGTATCTCCTTTTGTAGCATTTTTAAATACTTGTAATTCACTTTCGGTAGCAACTTTTGATAATAATAAACTTGCACCTTCTCGAGTATATGGATTTTCAACCCCTAATTGTTTAAAATTTCCACGCACTAACTCTGTACCTTCAATAGTATCAACAGAACTTTGTGTACCGTATCGAGCTGTAAATTGTTCAATTTGTTCATTTACAATTGCATCATCGGCAACAATTTTATAATAATCAAATTTATTTTTCTTTGATAATTCAACAGATATTTCAGGTGCTAAAGCTATATCAAAACAAAATTCAAATTCAGTATCGGTTTCCCAATTTATAGCTTTTTGTTGTTCAATATTTGGAAGCGGCTCACCTAACACGGGCAATTTATTGTCTGTAATATGATTATTTAATGCATCAGAAAGTAATTTATTAACTTCTTCTACCAACACATATTTTCCATACATTTTTTTTACCATTCCCATAGGAGCAGTTCCGGGTCTAAACCCATCAATTTTTGCTTTTTTTCTGTAATCTTTCAGTGTACTTTCAACTTTTGGGGCATAATCTTCAGCCTCTACTTGAATTTTGAGAACTTGTGTAAGTCCGTTTTGTTCTTGAATAATGTTCATTCGTGTATAGTTTTTTAAAAATTTAAAAAAAACCGCTACAATCTTTTTGTAAGAAAATAGCGGTTTATTTTGTGCGGATGGGGGGACTCGAACCCACACACCTCACGGCACTAGATCCTAAGTCTAGCGTGTCTACCAATTTCACCACATCCGCCTTTGAATTAGGAGCAGCAAAATTATACTTTTTTTTATAATTTTACATGTAATTTATTTTTTTTTTATTATTCCTTATATCTAACAAAATAACTAATTGATTTTAAAATAGTTAAATATTTTTCTCGATAAACTCTATGTATTTTTTACACTAACAAACTTTCCTATGTATTTTTTTTTTAATTTTGTAACAATATTGTTTTTATAAAAATATCTTAAAAAATGACTCGTATGAATATATTTCGAAATTTATTAGTGGTAAGTATTACGTGCATTGCAATGAACATACAATTACAAGCACAAGACAAAAACTTTTACATTTATATTTGTTTTGGCCAATCAAATATGGAAGGTCAAGGAAATATTGAAACAAAAGACAGAACTGTTGACAATCGTTTCAAAGTGTTTCAAGCACTAGATTGTTCAAATTTAGCAAGAACAAAAGCTACTTGGTACAAAGCATTGCCACCTACATGTCAATGTTATTCAAGATTATCGCCTGCCGACTATTTTGGCAGAACTATGGTAGCAAATTTACCTGATAGTATTTCTATAGGAATTATAAACGTATCGGTAGGTGGTTGTGATATTCGATTGTTTGATAAAGATATTTATACAGATTACGACTCTACATATACTGAATCATGGTTTACTTCAAAAGTTTTATCATACAATGGTAATCCATATCAATATTTAATTGATTTAGCTAAACTTGCTCAACAAGATGGCGTAATAAAAGGTATTTTATTGCATCAAGGCGAAACAAATACAGGCAACAATCAATGGCCATCGTATGTACAAAAAATATATAACGATATGATTGCTGATTTATCATTAGATGCAACAGAAGTACCTTTGCTGGCAGGTGAAGTTTTACAAACTTCGGGAAGTTGTTGTTCAAGTATGAATACTATTATTAATAAACTTCCACAAACACTTCCTAATTCTTACGTAATTTCATCGGCAGGTTGTCCGGGACAAGATAATGCTCACTTTAATTCTGAAGGATATAGAATTTTAGGTCGCAGATATGCTGTACAAATGCTTTCTCTTATGGGATATACAACACACTATGCCGAAGTAGAATGCGGCACTGTAGGTAATGATTGGTATATACTTTCAGACAAAAATGCATCAAATACCCGGTATGTTACCGCAAAACCGGGCTTAGAAAGTAAAAACTCTGCTCCTACTCAAGCCGACGCTATAATACCTATGTCATTTTCTATTGACAAAGACACAACATATTATATTTACGGAAGATTCAATAATCCATCAAATACCAGTGATGCTTTTTGGTTACAAATAAATGATGAACCATTTATATTGTGTGATGATTTAACTACAAGTGGCTGGGAATGGAAAGAATTAACACACGTAGATTTACAAGCCGGCACTCACACTATAAAAATAGCATATGCTGAACAAGGTGCAAGCATTGATAAAATTGCAATTAAAAATGCTCAAATACCCCCATCGTCAGTAGGCGAAGAAGCAAATAACATATGTGATGCTCCTATTATAAACAACCTAAATAGTGTAGATGATTTACACAATAATTTAGGTCAAAATTTTCCTAATCCGGTTATAAAAAACACAACTATTCCATTTTCAGTTGTTGCCGAAACACACGTAACCATAAAACTATACAATGCACAAGGAGTAGAAGTTTCAGAAATTCTTTCTAAAACTTGCAACGCAGGTAACCATACTGTAGAATGGAAACGAAAAAATATTCCTTCGGGATTATATTACTATACTATAACTACAAATGATTTTACTTCTACTCGAAGTTTACTTATAAAATAACGTCAATTCGACGTAATTTTGAGTTCAGACCGCTTAGAATTTGTATTATTCAAATACTTGTTCTAAGCGGTTTTATTATGCTTTTTACAAAAATTCACTTCTATTTCTTTCAAATTTTAAACGAACACCATAAGTATTTGAATAATATTTAAAACAAAAAACCTCAGCAATTTATGAAACTGCTGAGGTTTTTGTACCTCGGGCGGGAATTGAACCCGCACGGACGCAATGTCCACAGGATTTTAAGTCCTGCGTGTCTACCAATTCCACCACCAAGGCGAGTATGGAGCGAGAAACGGGACTCGAACCCGCGACCCCGACCTTGGCAAGGTCGTGCTCTACCAACTGAGCTATTCTCGCAATTGCGTGGCAAATATACTATTTTTTTTTTTACTACATAATTTCACAAAAAAAAAATCACATTATTTTTTGAAAAATTTTACTGTATGCACACCTGTATCAGTCACAATCTTTATAACATTCATATTTTGTGCAAGATATGATTTTGGAATGTAAAATTCAGAATTATTTACCCCCTGAATTTTTGTACGTAATTGCCCAATAATTGAATAAATTTCTATATTTTGTATAGTATTTCCGGAAATTATATATTCATTTTCATCAATTTTTACACTGCAATTGGTTCTATTTACATCAATAGATGATGTTTGACCTGATATATAAATTGTTTTTGTTGCTTTTACTCCACTTCCATCGTAAGCCAATGCTTGAACTCTTACCGAACCGTTTCCGTATCCGGTAGCAGTTAACAGTCCTGTATTATCAATTGTTGCCAATTGTCCACCACTTATAATTGACCATACAACATCGGTATTCGTTGCATTGGCTGGTACCACGTCGGCAGAAAGTTGTAAACTTCCTTGCTTGGTAGTAATTTGAGCACTTGTTTGTGACTCAGGCAACTGTATAGTTATAGTTTGTACAGGAACTCCTTTTACAACTTCATATATGTGTATATTGTCAAAATACAAATATTGCGATGTTATAGTACCACATTCAAATACCATTCGTGCTTTTTTAATAGATGGTTCATTGTGCGTAAATGTTGTAGAAAACGTTTGTTTTGTATCTGTTACATTTACTAACGTGTCATGAATTACGGCATAGGTTCCGCCATCTAAACTAATTTGTGCCGTCAAAGGAGTATTACTTGATGAATATACATCAAACACCATAGTATAGGTACTTCCCATTGTTATAGGAAATGATGGATACACAAACTGTATATGCCATTCTACAGTACTGTTTTTAATAATTTCTAACCGAGCTTCTTCATTTATTATTTCAACTTGAGCTTGCGCACCCGATGCTTCATTTTTATATACTACCCAAGGATTTAACCCGCGCTTAAATGTACTATTTTTAACAATAATTGTATCATACATTGCACAATCACATTCTCCCACCGAATCTGTTAAAGCTTTGAGTAATCCATTGTAATAACAATCTAATGCATAATCATACAAACCAAATCCACTGCAATATTCCCAATATGCCGCACTAAACCCATAGTTTTCAAATACTTTACGCAAATGACCTGCCCATCTGGCACGCGAAATATCATCGGCATTTTGAATTACACCAAATTCACCAATATATATAGGTACATTTTTAGATATTGAATAATTTTTTATAATTTCCATATCATTTTTCACTGCCTGTATTTGAGCTGCAGTACTATCCCATTTGACATTTGTAGCCGTTACTCCGGCAAATGTTGCTCCCTGATGAGTAAAATCAAAAGGATTATAATAATGTACGGTTACTATTAAACACGTATCGGTAGAGGGAATTTGCAATTTAGACAATCCGCTTAAGTTGCCATATTCGGCAGTACCTATTATAACCATGCGTGTAGGATTTTTTTCACGTATTACTTCTAATCCATCAAGTAAATACTGATTCCATAATTCAGGAGTAAAGTTATCGTGTGGTTCATTAAATATTTCAAGGTATAAACTATCTGAATAATCTTTGAAATGCTCAGCAATTTGTTCCCACATAGCTAAATATCTTTCTTTATGTGCAGCAGGCTCTTGAAACATTTCTTCGTAATGATGCATATCGAGCACAACATACAATCCATTTTTAAGTGATTGTTTTACTGCCCATTCTATAGTATCCATAAAATATTGATGTATAGTATAGGGTGCTTGCGTAAGGGCATGTGCCGACCATCGAGCGGGAATACGTATAGAAGCAAATCCTTTTTGTGCAATATCAACAAAATATGTTGAATCGGGATTTACCCCCCACTCTCCTAACCCGGTAGCTTCATATGCATTACCCAAATTAATTCCCATACCTAATTTTGCATTCATGGTAAATGCATAATTCTGAGAAAATATTTGTACAGTGTAAAATACACTTACTACTGTTAAAAAAAATTTTAATTTCATATTATTTTTGTTTTTGTAATATATAATAACAAATTCTCTGTATCAAAGAAGGTCCTTCGTAAATAAAGCCACTATACAATTGAATCAAACTTGCTCCTGCTTGCAATTTTTCGTATGCATCTTCTGGAGTCATAATTCCTCCAACACCAATGATAGGGAATGCACCATTTGATTTGGTATGTAAATACCGAATTACTTCAGTAGACATAGCTGTTTCAGGTGCTCCACTAAGCCCTCCTGCTCCAATATTTTCAATATATTCTTTTGAATATGTAAGATTATTACGAGTAATAGTAGTATTAGTTGCAACTATACCGGCAATTTTTGTTTTTGTAACTATTTCTATTATATCATCTAGTTGACTATGTGTTACATCTGGTGCTATTTTTAAGAAAATTGGTTTTTGCTTTGGTTTTTGCTTATTTTCATACATTAATGTTTCAAGCAATTCTGTCAATGGTTTTTTATCTTGCAATTCACGTAAATTAGGCGTATTAGGTGAACTTACATTTACCACAAAATAATCTACATAATCATACAATGCTTCAAAACAAGTAACATAATCAGCTGTAGCATTTTCATTGGGAGTAACTTTATTTTTTCCAATATTACCTCCTATTATTATATTAGTGTTACGTTTTTTGAGTTTACGTACCATATATTGCACACCGTAATTATTAAATCCCATACGATTTATTATAGCTTTATCTTTTGGTAATCTGAATAAACGCGGAAGCGGATTGCCCGGTTGAGCTTTGGGGGTAACAGTACCTACCTCAACAAATGCAAACCCCATAGCACCAAACATTTTGTAAGCTTTGGCATTTTTATCGAGTCCCGCAGCCAAACCAACAGGGTGAGGAAAGGTAATTCCACACACGGTACGTTCTAACTCTTTTGATTGAGGTATAGGATACGCTTTACGAATAATTGCAGAAGCAAATGGAATTTTACTCAATATGTGTAAATACTCTATAGTAAAATTATGAACTGTTTCCGGTTTAAACAAAAATAATACAGGGCGAATAAATGATGAATATACTGACATACGCTTATAATATATTATAACCAAATTGTTTAAGCAACGATTCATTGTCGCGCCAATCTTTACTTACTTTAACAAATAATTCTAAATGAACTTTTTTTTGTACAAATTTTTCTATTTCCAAACGTGATTCTATACCTAATTTTTTGATTGCAGCGCCTTTATTTCCTATTACAATTCCTCGTTGCGAATCTCTGTTTACTAAAATTACGGCACGTATTATATCTCGTGTGGGTTCTTCTTTGTATTCTTCAATTACCACTTCTGTAGAATACGGTATTTCTTTTTGATAATACAATAATATTTTTTCGCGTATGATTTCCGAAACAAAAAAACGGAGCGGTTTATCGGTCAACGCATCTTTATCATAATATGGCGGACCTATAGGAAGCAATTCTACTATCCGCTTTAAAATATATTGAACATTAAATTTAGTAAGTGCCGAACATGGAATAATTTCGGCATGCGGTAAGCGTTGCTCCCATGTTTGAACTATTGTGGTAAGCTTTTCTTGATTTGTAAGATCTATTTTATTGATAATAAGCAATATTGGCGATGAAAGTTTTGCTACTTTTTGCAAAAAATCTTCATTTTTATCGGGAGTTTCATAAATATCTGTTATATACAACATTACATCTGCATCAACCAACGCCGATTCCGAAAATTTACGCATAGACTCTTGCAGTTTATACAATGGTTTTAAAACACCCGGGGTATCAGAAAACACAATTTGGTAGTCATCGGTATTTACAATTCCCATTATTCTATGGCGGGTAGTTTGCGATTTATTGGTAATTATTGAAATTCTCTCGCCAACCAATTCATTCATCAAGGTAGATTTTCCAACATTTGGATTACCTACAATATTAACAAAACCTGATTTATGTTGTAATTTATTCATACGCACCTTGTTTTAATATAGCAACTTCGGCACGTGTTAAAAATCGCCATTTACCACGTGGTAAATTTTTTTTGGTTAGACCTGCAAAATAAACTCTATCTAATTTTTCAACTGTATATCCGAATTTTTCGAAAATTCGTTTTACCACATGATTTTTGCCCGAATGAATTTGAATTCCTATTTGCGATTTATCCTGAGCATTTACATATTGTAAGTCATCAACTTCAACCAATCCATCTTCTAATTCAACACCTTCTGAAATAGATTGAAAATCGTCGAGTTTAAGATTTTTATCTAAAAAAGCATGATAAATCTTCATTTTATTGTACCGTGGATGTAAGATTTTTTCAGTTAATTCTCCATCATTGGTAAACAACAAAACTCCGGTTGTATTTCTATCTAGACGCCCTACAGGTTCTACATTTTCGGCACATGCACCTTGTATATAATCAAACACGGTTCGTCTACCTTCGGGGTCGTGTTTGGTTGTTATACAATCTTTGGGTTTATTAAGTAATATATATACTTTTTTTTGCGAAACCAATTCTTTTCCATTCATCAAAACCTTATCAGTTCTTTGAACTTTATAGCCCATTTCAGTAACAATTGAACCATTTACAGATATAATTCCGCTTGCAATTAATTCATCGGCCTCGCGACGAGAACATACTCCGGCATTGGCAATAAATCTGTTTAAACGAATTGGTTCATTGTCACTTTTTGATTGTACATCGGGCTTGTGAGATTGAGAAAAAGTACTGTTAGTTTTTTGTTTTTGATACCTTTGTTTTGATTCAAAATCACTATTTTTTGATTTTCTTTGTTTGGCATCAAATTGTTCATCACCATGCAGTGTTTTTCTACTATTTTTTTGTGAGAATGTATGTATTGGTTGTTTTACATAATTACGATTTTGCGATTGCGCAGAATATTCAGATGACTCTGATTTTGATGAAAGTCCTTGCTTTTTTTCAAATTTACTTGTAAAATTGGAACGCTCAAGCGTATTACCCGTTTTTTTTGGCACGTATGATGAGTCGTCTTGTTTTTTTGCTACAACTATACGTGTACGTTTTTGTTTTTCTGCCATATGTATCGAAAAATTTTGACAAAGATACAATTTTTATTCATCTATTATAAGAATTTAAAAAGCAAACAGCGTAATTGAATCTCTCCTATTTTTAATTATTAATCATGATGATACGGTAAACCGTTTATAATTGAGAACGCTCTATATATTTGTTCTACAAAAAATAATCGAATCATTTGATGTGAAAACGTCATAGCAGAAAATGAAATTTTTGAAGAATACCTTGCATAAACTTCATCTGAAAAGCCAAAAGCCCCGCCAACAACAAAAAACAATTCTTTAACCGAAGTTTGCATAGCATTGTCAACTAAAGTTGCAAACTGACGTGATGCATACTGTTTACCTTGTTCATCGAGCAAAAAAACTCGAGCATTACGAGGAATTTTTGACATTATAATATCCCCTTCTTTCTTTTTAATTTCAGTGTGCGAAACTTTAGATGTTACTTGCAACTCCGGGATTTCTATTATCGAAAAATTACAAAAATGCCGTAATCGTTCCATATACACCTGTATACCTTGTTTTAAATATTCATCGGTTGTTTTACCAACTACTAAAAGTGTTATTTTTAACATGGTGCTTTATAGTATTATACTGTTTTGTATTTAGAAATAATGGGTTGTAACATGTATTCCAATCCATTGAGTTGAATTTCGTACATAAGTGCAAGCAATGCACCAATTTTACCCTGCGGATACCCTTTTTGATGATACCAAACTAAATAAAATTCGGGTAATTTATATATTGGAGTACCTTGATATTTACCATAAGGCATTTTTGTTGTAACTAAATCTATTAAATTGTGAGGTTCAAAATGCATTCGTCCAATTTTTTTTAATTTATTTGTAAAGGTAAACATTTTTACATGATATGATAGAATTAATTGGTTATTGTGCGGCATTTCTCACCACACTTTCGTTTGTTCCACAAGCGTTGCAAGTAATAAAAACAAAAGATACTCACAGTATTTCATTGCAGATGTATGTGATTTTTTCGGCAGGAGTTGTATTGTGGTTGGTTTATGGAATTTGGTTGCGCAATATTCCTATGATTATTGCAAACAGTATAACAATTGTACTTGCATCTATTATTTTATATTACAAATTAAAGGAGAAGTAGTAAATTATTGTTTATGTGGCAATTGAGCAATAAACTTTGTAAGTTGAATAAAATCCTCTACTCCTAATTGTTCGGGACGTTTAAGTCCTATTTCAACAGGTAATTTAGCATCGCCTAATATTTTCTTCAATGAATTATTCAATGTTTTTCTTCGTTGGTTAAATCCGGTTTTTACCACTTCTACAAATAGTTTTTCATCGCAAGGCAAACTATAATTTGCTTTTCTATACAACGAAATAACACCCGATTTTACCTTTGGTGGGGGTATAAAATCATGTTCATCAAGCGTAAAATGATATTCGGTAGTATAAAATGCTTGCACCAATACCGATAGTATTCCATATTCTTTGCTACCCTTTGGTGAACATATTCTTCGTGCAACTTCACGTTGAAACATTCCGGTCATACCGGGAATAAATTCACGGTGTTCTATAATTTTAAATACAATTTGACTTGAAATATTATAAGGAAAATTCCCTATTATGCAATATTGAGAACGAGAAAAAATATCGGGTACTGAAATTCGCAAAAAATCAGCATGAATACATTGTTGTGGTTTTATTATATTGTGAGTCAATAAATAATCAACCGATTCATTATCAACCTCAATCACTTTAAAATCAATAGGTTTGTCAACAAAAAACTGTGTAAGCATACCCATACCCGGTCCTATTTCTAAAAACTGAGTACACGAATGTTGTAAACTCTGTTCGGCTATTTTTTGGGCAATATCGGTACTTTTTAAAAAGTGTTGTCCAAAACTTTTTTTTGCTTTTACAGTATTCATTTTTTAATTTTTAGCAAAAAAAACAATTATGTTTATGAATATCAAATTAATTTGTGTTTTTTTACATGTATGATTCAAAAAGTACAATTACAAAATATAAAGGTATTTCAAAAATTCGGTTTGCTTGCCCTTAAAATTAGTATAATACTAGGAGCATGGTGGTATGTTTTTTATAAAATTACATCAATGCCTCACGATGCTTTACTTATATATAACAATCCTAATTTTTCATACTACACAATAGTATTTGTAATAATACTTATGGTAGCCAATTGGACTTTAGAAGCACTTAAATGGCAATATTTGGCACAAAAAATACAACCTATATCACTATATACATCAATACAGGCTGTATGTGCCGGTATGCCTTTGGCTCTTGTCACCCCCAATAGAGTTGGTGAAATTGGCGGACGCTCAATAGTTTTACAGAAGCATAAGAAAAAAACCATGTTAGCAACATTACTTGGTAGTATTATTCAGCTTGTAACAACCATAATGTTTGGAATAGTTGGATTTTTTTTATACATAGCATTTGCTAAACCAACAGGTATTATAAACAATGCCGGTTATATAGCAAGTATAGTATTAGTTATAAGCATTATACTCTATTTTGTAATAATGCAATCACACTCTATTGCTCGTATCATAAAAAAAATTCTTGGCAGACACACATTTGTATCAATTATAAAAACATACCGAATGTATTCATATACAGATAAACTCATTGTTTTACTATACAGCATTGCTCGTTACATAATATTTTCGGGGCAATTTATGATATTAACACATATGCTTATACCTGAAATGAGCTACATAGAATTATGTACCTCTGTATTTCTTACCTATTTTTTCACTACAGCTATACCAACATCGGTTATGGGAGAAATTGGAATTCGAGGTTCGGTAGCTATGGTGGTATTTGGCATGTTTACTACACATGTAATTACAGTATTTCAAATAAGCATGTTGCTTTGGGTAATAAACATAGCTATTCCTACAGCTTGGGGGTCGTATATACTACTCGGTTACAAAAAATAAAAAAGGGTATCGATGTCGACACCCTTTTTACTCACTTTTTTACTCCTTAACTAATTAAGGAACACATCTAGGTTTGATAAAGAACTTGTTTTTAAACAAGTGTACGCTCTACTGTAGTCTTTTAGAAATCGAATACGTAATTCAAGATTTCCTGTAAGAATTTGGGAGATTTTTTGAGCGTTTTGAAGAGAATGTGTAAAATTTTTATTCATAGGCATATATAATTTCAATTAACATACATAACGACAAAATATATAAAAATTGTATAGCAGTATATAAATAATTGACAGAAGAGCAAAATAATTCTATATTTGCAAAACAATTCAATGGGGCTGACCGGTATTGACGGGGAGTTGATTGGAAATGTAAGCATGTCGGGCGATGAAGATTTGTCCCGTAAAAACACATCTTCAAGCAATAAATGGCGAAACAAATTACGCTCTTGCTGCTTAATCGAATACAGTAGATTGAAGCTTTACATTGTACAAGGTACTTTGGCAAGACATTCCGCAGAAGGCCTGCCTTTAGTCGTCTGACCACGGAGTGCAATAATTAAAGGATAGCATGTATAGAGCTTGGATATACATGTAAAAATTACAAGCTACGGAAAAAATAGGATGCCTATTTCCGGTTTTTTCTCTACAATTAACAATACGGCTACACATGTAGAAAGCATTTGCAATGCTTGTCCGGACCAGGGTTCGAATCCCTGCAGTTCCACAAAATAGAAGGATTACGATTATATCGTAGTCCTTTTTTGTATATGTGAGGGATGAGAACCCTTTTTGAACCGAGCGTATGCGAGCTCATGATGCAAGCTCCCCATTTTTAGGACAGTGTTTAATTATAATGTAATAAAGATATTTCTTTTCCCTTAATGGGAGTACTCCCATTAAGGGAAAAATCGCAAAATTTTACAGGACTCAATCCTCCTAAGGCATCATGGGGGCGATGATTATTATAATCATATAT
>JAJUFK010000207.1 GCA_029266015.1 Bacteroidota bacterium | reverse complement strand
TTAAGAAATAAAAAATTATCAAAGATTTTAGGTGGTTATTGCAGCAGGGTTCCACCTCTTCCCATTCCGAACAGAGAAGTTAAGACTGCTTGCGCCGATGGTACTGCGTTTAGTGGGAGAGTAGGTCGCCGCCGATTTTTTAAATCCTTATCAGTTTTACTGGTAAGGATTTTTTTTATTCCATTGAGGAGTATTGTATACGCCTATATTGTAATCTCTTTTTTTAGGTAGAATAATAGCCTTATACCTTTATAGGTGTTTGTCTTACTCAATATTCTCTCTAAAAATAAATTATCCTATAAAAATATAGACGCAAGCTATAAGCCCAATAATACATTGAATTGTATATAACTGTTTTTTATTTTTTTTGATTGATGTTATGTATTCCATAATTAGGGAGGCTATAGTACCAAATAAATTTGTAACATATATATTACTTTTCTTTTTATAAGAATTCACATCGTGACTATCAAAAATTTTCACTAAAGCAAAAAGTTAAATATTAGCGAAGTAATGAAGAATCGGGAGACGAGAAATAAAAAGAAAAAGGAAGAAAAATGAGATAAAAAAATACCCCATAAATGACATTTTATGGGGCTTGTAGTACCGAAGGTGGGAATCGAACCCACACGAGATTGCTCTCACTGGATTTTGAGTCCAGCGCGTCTACCAATTCCACCACTTCGGCTTATTTTGAAGGTGCAAATATACATTTCTCTGTTTGTTATACAAAGTTTTTATATAATTTTTTTAATCATATAATAATACAAAATAAATATCTGTATTTTTGAAGAAAATATGTATTATGATTAGAAGTATATATGTAGTAGGTTTATTTTTTATTGTACTTTTTTACAATTCTTATTCTCAGAACACAAGTCCTTATTCATTAACGTTGAAACATGAATCTGTATATGCAGCCTATACTATATCCGGATTATCGGTAATCTATTTGTTAAATAATAAATTAAATACTCATACAGAAGAACAAATATCAAATTTGAATGCACAAGATATTTGGAAAATAGATAGAAATACAGTAACAAAGTATTCTGATAAAACTGCTCTTTTAAGTGATTATACTACTGCCGGTGCTTGTGCTTTTAGTATAGGAATTTCTTCCCTTGTATCGTATAGAACAACAAAAGGATGTTCTATGTTTGTAAAACAAGCCGGATTATTCGCGGTTTTATGGTCAGAAACCGTGGCAACTACTATGATTACGGCTAATATTGTGAAATTAAGTGTACAGCGAACTCGCCCTTATGTTTATAATTCAAATGTACCACTTGAAAAGAGAATGGAATACGATGGAAGAAAATCTTTTTTTTCGGGACATACAACGTTTGCTGCTTCTAATACATTTTTTGCAGCTCACGTTGTGTCACAATATTTTCCAAAAACTTGGTTGAGTTATAGTACATGGGCTGTTGCAGGTTTGTTACCTGCTTCGGTAGCTTATATGCGTGTAGATTCGGGCAGGCATTTCCCTACCGATGTAATTACAGGTTATATTGTTGGTGCAGCATGCGGTATTGTAATACCTTATTTACATACGTTACAAAATAAACAAAAAGCAACTGTTCACATGGGAATATCGCCACAAACTATATCTTTCGTTGTTCGATTGTAATGTTATTTTTTTCGTTCCAATTCACGTAAATGTTCCATTTTTTTGAGTGATAAAAATTCTTGAATGTCGCATAAATGTTCTTTTACACGTTTATTCCCAAATTCAAAAACTTTTGATACTAGTCCATCAAGAAAATCTCGGTCATGTGATACTAAAATAAGAGTTCCATCATAATTGAGTAATGCTTCTTTTAAAATATCTTTTGTTTTCATGTCTAAATGATTCGTTGGTTCGTCAAGTATTAGTAAATTCACAGGTTCAAGTAATAATTTTATCATAGCTAATCTGGTTCGTTCACCACCGGAAAGAACTTTTACTTTTTTTGTCCAACTTTCACCTCCAAACATAAATGCTCCAAGTATATCTTTAATTTTAGTACGAATGTCGCCTACAGCAACATCATCAATAGTTTGATACACGGTTTTCTCTTCATCAAGTAAACTTGCTTCATTTTGAGCAAAATATCCAATTTGACAATTATGTCCAATTGCTAATTTCCCTTCAAAATTAATTTCATTCATTATACATTGTATCATGGTTGATTTACCTTCACCATTTTTTCCAACAAAAGCAACTTTTTCGCCTCGAGCTATTGTAAAATTAGCATTTTGAAATACTATATGATTGCCGTACGATTTTGAAACATGTTCTGCTATTACAGGGTAATTTCCTGAACGCATACAGGGAGGAAATGAAAGTTTTAATGATGAAGTATCTTCTTCGTCAACTTCAAGAATAACTAATTTTTCAAGCATTTTAACTCGTGATTGCACTTGCAATGTTTTAGAATATGTACCTTTGAATCGTTCAATAAATTCGGTAGTTTCTGCAATCATTTTTTGTTGTTCATCTACATGTTTTTGTTGTTGTTCTCTTCGTTCTTTTCGCAATTGTAAATAGCTTGAATAATTAACTTTATAGTCATAAATTCTTCCCATTGTTACTTCAATGGTACGATTAGTAATAGCATCTACAAATGCTCTATCGTGCGAAATTACCATTACTGCTTTACCATTTGTGATAAGGAATTCTTCTAACCATTGTACAGATTCTATATCCATATGGTTTGTAGGTTCGTCAAGTAGAATTAAATCAGGATTTTGTAATAATATTTTAGCTAATTCTATTCGCATTCGCCAACCTCCACTAAAATCACCGGTTGGTCTGTCAAAATCGCTACGATTAAAACCTAATCCAATAAGTATTTTTTCAACTTCTGCATCAATATTTATTTCTTCTATAGAATAAAATTGCTCACTTAATGCAGAAACCTCTTCAATGATTTTCATGTATGAATCTGATTCGTAATCAGTTCTTATTACAAGTTGTTGATTGAGTTCATCAATCTTATGCTGCATATCAAATAAGTAAGAAAAAGCTTGTGACGCTTCGTTGAAAACGCTGCGTGTATTTTCTGTCATTAAATGTTGTGGCAAATAAGCAACTTTTTTATCTTTTGGAACAACAACCCTCCCATGCGATGCTTGTTGAACTCCTGCAATTATTTTTAATAGAGTAGATTTCCCGGCACCATTTTTACCCATTAATGCTATTCTGTCTTTTTCATTAATTACAAAAGAAATATCTTTGAATAATGTTGTTCCACCAAATTCTACTCCTAAATTATCTACTGAAATCATTGTTTTTTTTAAATTTGGGCAAATATAGATAAATTGGTTTTAAGAATATAACTTACCATTAAGAGTTATTCTGAATTTTCTGAAATTAACAATACTATTAAATGTATTTAGTATTGTGAGATTTTATAAAAAAAACGTATTTTTGATTAAAACTATTAGGTATGAAGAATATAGTTATTTTTACATTTTGCATTATAAGCAATCTTACGGTGTTTTCTCAATATGTGGATTTACCCGCAAATATTGCCTGGACGGGTCCTAATATTAGTTTAGGTACTGCAACCGTTGATCAAATTGAAACAGCATATAATTATGCGCGTAGTCAAGAAAATACTGCTCTTAAAACACAAATTCCGGAAATTGATTTTCCAAATGCAGCTGTATGGGGAACTATGAATACGAATCAAAAAGCATTATGGATAATAAATCAAGAACGTACAGCTCGAGGTATATTGCCATTAGAAGGAACTGCTCCTGAAGTTATTGAAGTTGCTCAAAATTATTGTCAATATTTAATAGATAATGATACGACGGGTCATTATGCTGATGGGCATAATCCTTTGTATAGATTACAACAAAATGAAAAAATTAATGCCTGTATGCAATCATATAATGAAAATATAGGATATTCATATAGTAATAATAATACTGCTCCTACTTTTGTTGTAGAACGACTTATTTATTGGCTTATTTATGAAGATGCTACTTCAAATTGGGGGCATAGACAAAATTTCTTTAAATCAAATTTTAATGATAATTCCGGTGAAATAGGAAAAGAAGGGTTATTGGGGGTAGGATATGTTGTAAGTACCTCATATAAAACATATAATTATACAGCTTTTGCTGTGTTTAATATAATTGATCCTTGTAGTACTTGGGAATATCCGGCAACTTCTATTAAACAAAATACAAATACAGACAATATTTTTGTGCAAGATTCTCGATTATATATAACACATTTGCCTAAAAGGTCTATTGTTGAGATTGTTTCAAGTTCGGGAGCAATAATAGAAACCGGAACAATACATACAGATATGTATACTTCATCAGTCCTTATTCCCGGAAATTATATAGTTTGTATAATACAATCTAATGGAGAGAAACATAGTTATAAGTTTGTTGTTCGCTAAATAATGTAAATATGAAACGATATTTTGTATTAATATGTATTTGTTTTTTTGCATTACAAATGCATTCACAGACTATAAGTTTTAATAAAATAATGCATGATTATGGTTTGCTCTATGATCATGTTCAACAAGCAGAATCAATGTTTGTTTTTACAAATATTGGAGATAAACCCTTAATTATTACAAAAGTAAAACCCTCATGTGGATGTACTTCTTCAAATTATACAAAAGATTCAATTCCTCCGGGGGGGCAAGGGTATATTACAATAGCTTTTCAT
>JAJUFK010000121.1 GCA_029266015.1 Bacteroidota bacterium | reverse complement strand
CATATCCTCTGAATTTCTTCAAAATCATTGTGCCATGGACCTACAACAACAGAAAATTTTTGTGTATATACTCGCAATTTTCTAATAATTTCTAATGTAAAAGAATGTGAATCTTCTCCACCAATTGACACTAAAAAAGTAGCAATTTTTTGAATTGTTTTTCCTTTTGTTTCTATAACATCGGGTTTTAAAATAGCATACTGTATCCCTTCATATATCTTACCATTAAATTCAGAAATTTTCTCTGTATTATGATTACACAAATTAATTGCAATATCACATATATTTTCTGAAAATCTGCAATAATCTAAACCAATGAAACACTTTGTCATACTTCGTAAAGCATTAACTCTAAGAGTTTCTTCAATTGGTAAGGCAATATTATACAAAAAATTATATGGTGAATCATATATAACAACATCATATTCACTTAATAAAGTTTTCTTCAACTCAATAGAATATTTTGAAGCTATTGAATATGCAATTTCATTATTTGATTCAAAGTGAACTAAAATATCGGTTTGATTGGCAATATATTCATATAAGAAAAGACTTCTGTATATATTACCTAATCCATAGCCTTGATATGTATGAGCAGAAATTAATATATTCATTGAATATACGTTTCTAAATTTTTATACCCAATATTTTTTGCTTTTTCTTCAGAAATATGTTGTGTAAAATAATTAAACCGTTCACGTAATTTTTGCATGGAAAATTCGGGAAAATCGGAACCTATACAAATTCTTTGATCAAACGTATTGAATGCAAATTGAATATCAAGATCTATTGAACTACCCTCATATTTACATACTGTAAATGACAAATCAAGCAATATATTCTTAAAAGATCTTGCTATTTCTATCATTTCAAGTAACCGCACAGTCCCGGCATGCAAAAGAATAATCTTGTAATCTTGTATTTGCAATAACAATTGTTGCAAATTTTCTATTGAATTACTACACGCATTCTGTGAAGGATGATAAAAATATGTGCAAAAAAGAACTGTAAGTTGTAATTCATTTGCTGTTTTAATAGTATATGAAAGAAGTGGATTGACAATTGAAAAATCTGAAAATCTTGGATGCAATTTTATTCCTTTAAATCCTATTTTCTTTATTTGTTTTAATTTTTCTTGAATACTTTTTTGTGTGTCATTAGGTTCTATAAGAAGAAAAGCAATAGGATAAAAAATATCTGAAAACGGTGCAATAAGATTGTAATACTTAGTTTGTTCGTAAGAACCAATACCATGCATTCCTACAGCAAATGACTTTATAATATTATATTGTTTCATTTGAGAAACAAGATTTTCGATATTTGCTGAATTGTAGTACTTAGGAAGAATCCAATGAGAATCAATAGTTGGATGCGATAACGAGTCAAATATTGGAATAGAATTCATACTAATTATTTTATTTTTACAATACATTTCAAATATATACTATTCTATTGAAAAAACAGTATTAAAAAATCGTACTACTCTTATTATACAAACATTCATTTTTTATGAATACAAAACCTAAAATTGTATTTTTTTTTATTCTACTTGTTTTTGAAGAATATAATTTTTTAATCTCGCAAGGCGAAAGCGCACGAGTATAAAAATTAATATCATCAATTTTTCCACTAAAATTACACCCTTTAAAATAATATTCAGAATTATTGCCTGCAAATATCCCTATAAATAGATTATGCATCATATTTTGCAGCTCATTTGTAGGATCTGATGATAATGTATCTTTAGTTAATGATACCAAAGTACCATTTACATACATTTCATAATTTGAACCTACTCGTTGCATAGTTATAAATTGCCATTGATCTGATAACGAATGTGATTGCGTTTTTGCTTCGTAATACCGAATAGGATGAGTTTGATATACATCAAATACTAGTAAATTCTCTGTATTTGATGTATAATTATAATCAATTGCTGTTACAAATCCGGGCTTGAATATATCATTCCCGGTTGCTGTTGCTGAAGAAGCATGTGCATCAAAAATATATTGACACTCTATATTATTAGTTTGAGTAGTTCCTTTCCAATTTTTATGTAAAATCCACAATGAAATTAAATATTCACCAACACTCTACAAATCAGATACATGAGTAATTTGCATGTAATCATCAATACCATCGAACTCATAGGCAGAATTTTCATTGCCAAACCTTTCAGTAGTTAATGTTGCTCAATGATTAACTGCATTATTCCCATTCCCGGTTTCATCTAAAGTATTCACATTGAAAGGTAAATAAAATATATGATTATTTTTTGTGTGCATAAAAAAGTAGTATGCTTATACAACTATAACATACAATAAAAAAACATTTCATCCATATAATTATTACATATTAAATAAATATACGTATTATTAACTAATTTCATGCCAAAATTTAATATTTAACATTTTTTATTTTTCTGATATTCAGCAAAAAAAAAATTTGTTTAAAAAATTTGTCATTTCATATAAAAAAATCATGCAACCTTTTTAAATTTTTTAAGTCTTGTGTGTGCATTCACAAAGGTGTGTGCAGTATTATATTAAAATATTTTTAATTTTTATGAAACGATTAGTAGTAGTATTTTGTGTAGTTGGTTTAAATTTCATACTTCACGCTCAAAATTTAACAATTTCGGGTGGATCTGAACACTCGGTAATGATCTGTGGTAAGGGTTTAGTATATGCCTGGGGTAATAATAAAATTGCCAATCCACCAATGAACAATTTATTAGGTTTAAAAGATGCAGCACAAGCGGCGGCGGCATTTGTAACTAAACCTACCGAAGTTCAACTTCCTACAGGAGTAACATTTAAACAAGTAGATGCCGGCTCTGGAGCATTTAACATTGCACTTGCATGTAATAATGTAGTGTATATGTGGGGTGCTAATGATTTTAAACAATTAGGACAAGGAAATTCTTCAACAGCTGTAAGTTTATCGGTGCCAACACCGGTAGTAAAAGGTGCAACACCGGGTAGTACAGCTCCCGGAATGAGCGCATATTTAGGAAATGCAACATTTGTTTCTGCTTCTACATCAACTGCATATGCTATATTAGAAGACAAACGAGTTGTAGCATGGGGTTCTAATGGATATAAACAATTAGGAAACCCGGCTGTAACAGCAGCAACATGGGGAGAACCTACCTATATGAAGATGAAAGCTACAGCAACATCTCCTATTGTAGACATAACAAATGTAATTTTTCTTGATGCAGGTGATGAACAAGTGCTTGCGCTTGTAGACGATGGCGTAATAGGCGATGGTGTTGGAACCGTATATTCTTGCGGAGGTAGTGCATATAATGCTGCAGATTTAGTATTAGGTCGCCCTGCAACCAACACCGATGTATTTATGCCGGTACTTAAACAAGACGGTACACCTCTTTCGAATATAAAAATGGTTTCGGCCGGAGACTCGCATGGTATAGCAGTAGATGCCACTACCGGATATGTATGGAGTTGGGGTAACGACGGTTGGGGATGCTTAACAGGAACTACATTCCCAAATCCAAGTACGCAAGGAAACCGAGCAAGTAGAGTTGTTTCGGGTGAATACAAAACAATTTCCGGCCTCGATTATTTAACAAACGTAAAACAAGTTGGTGGTGGTCGTGGGTTTACTGTTGCCGTAACAAACGATGGATATGTTTTAACCTGGGGTAATAATGATAATAATGGCGGTAACCTTGGTTCGGGTTCTGCAGCAACTAATTCTTGTACAACAGGACCACAATTTGTACGATATGCAACCGCAGGTAATCCAATTGTAAATGACGGTGTTTCAGTATCAGATGGCGATAATTGGGGTTTTTTAATAAATAAAAGTAATCAGTATTTTGCGTGGGGATATAACGCAAAAGGTCAATTAGGAGACAACTCGGTAACAACACGTAACTATGCAGTACCTATTACAAACAACATTCCTTGTGATATTCCAAATCCGTGTCCAAAAGCAGATATGCCACCGTATTACAATGTATGTCCGGGACAACCGTTTGGATTATATGCAGGATTTGCTCCTCCTACAGGCAAAACAGCAATGTATCAATATAAATGGTTTTTTGGCAATAGTATGACAGGTCCATGGACGCCTATAACAGGTACCACCCACACAATTACCGTAAGCAATATTGGATGGTACAAAGTAGAAATAGATTATATAGGTTCCGACATACCCTGTGATGCATGCCAAACTTCTATTGATGTGGTAGAATTGCGTGCCATTGAGGCAAATTTCTACGACCCAATTAAAGATGGCGATACATTATTTTACTGTGGAAATTATGCAGACGTAAAAATTAAACAAAAAACCGCATCACCTACCGACCAATATAAATGGTACCCTACTCTTACATCTACTACTTCACTGGGAAGTTCTATAGGAACCTCTGTTACAACACTTAACAAAACAGGATTTACCGATGTTGTGGTTACTGATTCTATATATAGAGTATGGGTAGAAGACGTTTCATCATTTTTAGTTACAGCCGCTCGCGAAACAGGAAGTTTTTCAGGAGCATTCGTAAATAAAGAAAGCTATGGTGTTGATAAAGATCAATCAAAAATTACATTTACACTCACAAGTACAGTAAAACTTAAAAAAGTTAAATTCCGCCAACAAGCATGGGGTGCTTCAGTTATTGATATTGTAATTTCGGGTGGTACACTTGCTACCCCTGTAAACGTAACAACGGGAGATAATCCTCCCGGCATAAACGGTGCATGGGTAACAGTAACTGCTGATTTCAATAACCTAGAATTAGGTCCTGGTACATATACCCTAAGCAATAATAAACCTATGGAATTGTGGAATGGTAACAATACAGCCGTAATTTTCCCTGCAGCATTTGACAGATATGGTGTGGTAGACCCATCCGGTCAGGGATTTTTTATAATTAACGGTAAAGTTGTTAGTGTGTATGGTAAACCAAACGCTTATCCCGGTTGGTTCGACTTTGAATTCGAATCAGGATCAAACTATCCATGCGGTAGAGTTCCTGTATTAGTATTCAAAAAATGCCCTCCGTGTAAAAAACCTCTTGATATTACAATTTCAAGTACCGATACCGACAATTATTTATGTCCAGCGGGTTCAACTACGCTTACTACTACACCAAACCAAGCAAATGCTACCGATTTTGATTTTGAATGGTTTAAAGGAAGTATAACAAGCACATCTATTACTTCTGCAACTTCAACAGGAGCTCCTGTTACCGGAAATAAAGGAACTTTAATTGTAAATAGTGGTGGTGAAGGAACCTATTATGTTCGCGTAAAAGACAAAGCAAACCCAACAGCAGCATCTTGTTTCAAAGAAGCATCAATTATTATTCGCGATGCGGTGAAACCTACCTATACCATTACCGGCGGTGGTACTTTCTGCGAAGGTGAACCTATAGCTCCTGTAATGGTAAATTTTACCGCAGGTGTTCAACCATATTCAATTACTTCTACCGGACCCGGAGCTGGTGTAAAACCGGGATTAACAGGTCCTTCGTATAATCTTGGTACTACCGCAGGAACATATACTCTTTCTGCAATTTCTGATCTCTATTGTACCGGTGATGCCATAGCAACTCAAACTAAGACTATCACCATAAATCCTATTCCCGAAGCAACTATTACTGCAAACAAAACAAAATATTGCGGTACTACCAGCGATGTTACATTAACTGTTACTCCTAAAACAGGTATAAATCTTACCGGTGCAAGCTACAAATGGTATCGCGGCACTACACTCATTTCGGGAGCTACTTCAAGTACTCTTACCAGTGGTGTTACTACCGGAAGTTATACGGTTGAAATTACATTAAATAATTGTACCTATACTACCCCTGCAGTTGTAATTACAGGATACGACCGTCCGGAATATACCATAACGGGTAATGGGTCATATTGTCCTGAATCTACCAGTAAAACACCGGTAGTAATAACCTTTACAAAAGGAACCGCACCATTTACATTTGACGAAGCAGTTACCGGAACAGGTAAATCAAGTGCTACAGCTACGTACACTATTACAAATCCTGCTGCCGGCACATATATACCAAGCAATATAATAGATGCAAACGGTTGTACTGGTGTTGCAAATACAGCAAGTGTTACAGTAACAGATTTAACAACTCCTAATCTTACAATAGCTGCTTTACCAAATTCATGCGATGGTGATGTAACAAGTGTAAATATTGCAACCTATATTACTGCTGCTGCCGGCACTCGCGTATACAGCACCGACAAAGGTACTATAAATGCATCGGGAGTACTTACGCTTGCAGGTGCAGGTTTATATACAGTAACAGTAGAATTAACAGGTTCTGTTGCACCGGGTTGTAAAAACACTAAAACTGCTACATTAAACGTGTGGCAAAATCCAACAGTGAACATTAGTCCCGACCCTGCCGAAGCATGTGTAGGAACTGCTATAGCTATGAAATCAAATCCAACAGGTGGTTCAGGCACGTATACTTCATTTACATGGAGCGGTACCGCTAGTTCATTTTTAAGTGGAACAACTATCGAAAATCCTACATTAACCGGAACTGCAGCCGGAACATATAATCTATCAGTTCAAGTTACCGATAATAGAGGTTGTAAAGGAACAGATAATTCAGCATCAGTAATTATAAATCCTATTCCAACAGTAACTTTAGCAACACCCGACAATACTCATTGTGTATCGGAAACTACACCACAAGTTATAACTGCAACCATTTCTCCTGCTACAACTGTAGGAACAGGTACATGGAGTGCAAATGTTACCAAAACAAGCGAAACCACCGCTACATTTACTCCAAGTGTTGCAGGTGCTACCGCTTCGCCACATACTATTACCTACAATTTTACCAGCAACAAAGGTTGTGCTGCTACTGCAGTAACGCAACAAATGATAGTATATGCGTTACCTACTGTTACTATTACTCGCAGTAGAGAACATGCCTGTGAAAGTGGTAATAATAGCAGTGTAATAACATTTACTACTACCGGAACAACCGGTGGAACTTCGGTGTTCTCATCATCTACGGCAAGTGTAAATAGTTCTACCGGAGCTCTTGACCCAACT
>JAJUFK010000017.1 GCA_029266015.1 Bacteroidota bacterium | reverse complement strand
GTTTCAGTATTGAGTGTACCAAATATAACTTCATGGTCTGATGAAGAACGAGATTTATCTTCTTGGTTAGGAAATAATCTGCAACGTGAAGCTTTTGATAATTTATATTCGTTACTTGATCAAGTTCGATTATGTAATGATGAGTCTATTATAAAGGATTGGTATAAATTACAAGCTACCAATAATTTTCAGTATATGAGTACTAAATACTTTTCTGCAGGAAATACAATTCAAAACAACCCATATCCAACCCCATACGAAGCATTCATAAATTATATGAATGTAATAGCTGATTTTGCTGAACGAGTAAAAAAATGCCCTAAATCTAATGAATTGCAAAATATGAGTGCTGAACAAATTGATGAAGAAATTGAAAAAGCATCTCAAATGTTGAAACAATTGATGGATTTAAAATCTAAAAGTAAAAAAACAAAGAAAAATAAATAATTTTAAACAAATACAAACAAAATGGCAGCAAATTTAAATCAGAACAGACATAATGCACCGCAATGGAAAAATATGGTTGTTCAGTCAAGTTTCCCAAAAAAATTACAAGATTTAAACACATTAGCATCAAATCTTTGGTGGACATGGAATTATGAGGTGAAAGATTTATTCAAAGAAATTGATTCAGAATTGTGGGAGGAAACTCAAAATCCAATTTTAGTACTTAAAGAAATTAGTATATCAAAATTGCAAGAGCTTGAAAAAGATTCTAATTTTATGAATCGTTATACTCAAGTACTTAAGAAATTTAATGATTATATGGATCAAAAAACTGATCCGAAAAAAGCTCGAATAGGCTATTTTAGTATGGAATATGGGCTTGATGATTCATTAAAAATATTTTCCGGTGGTCTTGGAATTCTTGCCGGTGACTATCTTAAAGAAGCTAGTGATACAAATACAAATTTAGTAGCAGTTGGATTCTTATATAAATACGGTTATTTTCAACAAAAACTATCGCTCGATGGTGACCAAATGGCTATCTATAATCCACAATATCCATCTGAATTACCTATACATTTAGTAACCGATGCAAATGGTAATACAATTACGGTTCAAGTTGGATTACCAGGTCGTTTATTGAATGCACAAATTTGGTTAGTTCATGTTGGTAGAATTAAATTATATTTATTAGATACCGATATTTCTGAAAATCGTGATGATGATAAAACTATTACTCATGCTTTATATGGCGGTAATAATGAAAATCGTTTGAAACAAGAAATGTTATTGGGAATTGGTGGGGTACGTGCTTTAGAAGCTGTAGGTGAAAAAATAGATGTGTTTCATTGTAATGAAGGACATGCTGCATTTATTAATCTTGAGCGATTACGCAAATTAATAAAACATAAAAATTTCTCGTTCCCTAAAGCTCTTGAAGTTGTTCGTTCCTCTACATTATATACTACACATACCCCTGTACCGGCTGGTCATGATTCATTTCCGGAAGATTTAATGATGACATATCTTGGTCAATTCCCGGAGCGATTACAGTTAAATTGGAATGAGTTTATGAACTTAGGACGTATGTATCCGGACAATCATGGTGAGCATTTTTCAATGAGTAATCTTGCTATTTGTACTTCTCAAGAAGTTAATGGTGTTAGTCGTTTACATGGTGAAGTTTCTAAAGAAATGTTCAAGGATTTATGGCCAGGTTATACTGTTGAAGAATCACAAATAGGTTATGTAACAAATGGGGTTCATTATGGTACATGGACAGCAAAAGAATGGCAAAAATTGTATGTTGATACATTTGGCGAAGGATTTTTACAAAACCAGTCAAATAAATCATATTGGAATAAAATCTTTAATATTTCTGATGAAAAAATTTGGGATATAAAACAAGCTCAACGTGAAAAACTTATTGCATATGTAAAAGAACGATTACATAAAACATGGACAGAGCGTTTTGAAGATCCTAAAAAATTAATGAAAATCTCTCAATCACTCAATAAAAATACTTTAACTATAGGTTTTGCTCGAAGATTTGCTACATATAAACGAGCATATTTATTGTTTAGCAATCTTGAAAGGTTAAGTAAAATAGTTAATAATCCTGAAACTCCTGTACAGTTTATATTTGCAGGTAAAGCTCATCCAAATGATAAACCCGGTCAAGATATTATTAAAGAAATAGTTAGAATTTCAAAAATGCCTGAGTTTTTAGGAAAAGTTATTTTCTTAGAAAATTATGATATGAATCTTGCAAAACAATTAGTGCAAGGTGTTGATATATGGCTAAATACACCAACTCGACCACTAGAAGCTTCTGGTACCAGCGGAATGAAAGCAGTGATGAATGGTGCAATGAATTTTAGTGTGCTTGATGGTTGGTGGTGCGAAGGTTACAAAGAAGGAGCCGGATGGGCATTACCTGAAAAACGCACGTACGATGATCAAGAATTCCAAAATAGATTAGACGCAGAAACAATTTACAGTATCCTTGAAAATGAAATTGTTCCTTTGTACTATAATAGGGGAATGAATAATATACCTCATGGTTGGATTCAATATATGAAAAAATGTATAGCAGAAATTGCTCCCGAATTTACAACTAAACGAATGATTGATGATTATCATGAACGGTTTTATTCAAAACTTGCTGAAAGAATAGAATTAGTAAGAAAAGATGATTATAAAGTTGCAGAAGAGATTGTGCAATGGAAGAAAAAAATTGCTGAACATTGGGATTCATTATATGTTGTGTCATGCGAAATTGCAAAAACAACTGACGCATTGACTTTAGGAGAATCATATAAAGGATGTGTAAAAGTTGATTTAAAAGGTCTTGCTCCGCATGATGTAGAATTTGAATTTGTGCTTGCAGAAACCAATAAAAAAGGAGAACTCGAAGTAATTGAAAAACAAAGATTTGTGTATAAAGAAATGGATGAAGCGTATGCTGTTTATGAAGTGGAATTTACACCAAAACAATCAGGTATATTTAATTATAGTGTTAGAATGTATCCTATGCATAAATATTTACCATATCGTCAAGATTTCCCTTATATAAAATGGATTTAATCATAATAAAAAAGGTGCAATATACAATTGCACCTTTTTTTTAATCATAAAAAAAGCTCCCAAAAAATTGAGAGCTTTTTTTTTATGCGTTTTCTAATTCGCTTTTTATTAATTCTGCATCAAGTAGTATTCTACCACAATATTCACAAACAATTATTTTTTTGTGTGTTTTTATATCTAGTTGTCGTTGCGGTGGAATTTTATTAAAACAACCTCCACAAGCATCGCGTTCTACATTTGCTACAGCTAATCCGTTGCGTGCATTAGAACGTATGCGTTTATATGCTGCTAATAATCGGTCTTCTATAACGCTTGCTAATTTTTCAGAAGCTGCTATTAGTTCTTCTTCTTCTTTTTGAGTTTCAGAAATAATGTCGTTTAATTCAGTTTGTTTTTGTTGTAAATCTATTGAACGTTCTTCAAAACGAGTTTGAGATGTTTCTAATAATTTGGTTTTATTTTCAATGTCAAACGAATATTCTCGAATTCGTTTTTCACACAATTCTATTTCTAATTTTTGGAATTCAATTTCTTTAGCTATTGCTTCAAATTCACGATTGTTTCGAACGTCCATTTGTTGTTGTTCATATTTTTTTATGTGATTTTGAGCTTCTTTAATCTCATTTTTCTTAGCTGTAATATCTTCTTTACGTTGAATAATTTCAGCTTGAATTTTTTCAATACGTGTTTGTAAGCCTGCTAATTCATCTTCTAAATCTTTTACTTCTAATGGTAATTCACCACGTAATCTTTGAATTTTATCAATTTTAGAGTCAGCTTCTTGCAATTGATACAAAGCTTTTAACTTTTCTTCAACCGTAACTTGAACAGTTTCTGCTTTTTTACTTGTCATATATTATACATAATTTATCGGGTTCGTATTAACCTTTGAAAATTGAAGGGCAAATTTAGGAAATTTTTTGTTTATAATTTCATAAAATATTTCTTTTGTGAATTGTTCTGATTCATAATGACCAACATCTGCTATAATTATCTTATTTTCAGACAGAAAGAAATCATGATATTTTACATCACCTGTTAAAAAAATGTCGGCTTGTTGTTTAATTGCATCTGTAATTAAAAAACTTCCGGAACCTCCACATACTGCTACTTTTGAAATTGTTTGTTTTTTGGTCTTAGAGTATCTAATACTCTTACAAGAAAATTTAGTTTTGATATATTCTAAAAAAGTATTACAATCAACCGGATTTTCAAGTGTTCCTATCATGCCGGAACCATATTCTTTATTTTCATTTGCAAGAGGTATTATATCATACGCAGGTTCTTCATAAGGATGTGATGAAAGTAGTGCTTGTATAATATGTTTTATGAGATAGTTGTGACAGATAACTTCTATTTTAATTTCAGGCTCTGTATGTATGGTGCCAATTGTACCTATATATGGTTGAGCTTTATCTAATGCTCTAAAAGTACCTTTCCCTTGACTATTAAATGAACAATTATCATAATTACCAATTGTTCCTGCTCCTGCATTGCAAAGTGCTAAGCGAACTTTTTCTGCATCTTCATTGGGTACAAATGTTACGATTTTAGAAAGAGAATTTGTTTGTTTGCGAAGTATTTGAGTATTTTGTAATCCTATAATATCGCATATTTTTTTATTTACTCCATTTTGAACCGAATCTATGTTTGTATGAACACAATAAATAGCGATAGAATGTTGTATTGCTTTTATTATGCATCGTTCTATATAATTGTTACCATTAATCCTTTTAATGCCATTAAAAATAAGAGGATGATGAGAAATTATGAGGTTGGTACCTAATGCTATTGCTTCATCTATGACGTCTTCTGTTATATCAATAGTAAGCAATGCTGAATCTACATTTTGAGAAGAATTACCAATTAATAAACCACTATTGTCATAAGATTCTTGTAATGAGAGTGGAGCAATGTGTTCAATTTCGTTAATGATATCTGCAACTTTCATTCACATACAATTTTAAATGTAAAAATAGTATAAAAAATGGGATTATGATACTCGAAAATTTGTTTTTTGGAGGTTAAAAATTTATTTATGATTATAATTTGTATAAACAAATTCATGTACATTAGCAAAAAAATAATATATATATGAATGTTGAGATTATAAGTATAGGTGATGAATTGTTGTATGGTAAAACCATAAATACAAATGCTTCTTGGATAGGAGAACAATTGTCGATGATTGGGTTTGAAATCGAAAAAGTTTCAACTATATCTGATAAGGCTCAAGCAATTAAATCAACAGTTCAATTAGCGGTACAAACACATAAACTTGTATTAATTACAGGTGGTTTGGGACCAACAAATGATGATATAACAAAACAAGTATTATGTGAATTATTTCAGACGCAATTGGAGTTTTATGAACCTGCGTATGCTGCCATTCATTCGTTTTTAAAATCTAGAAATGGTGAAATGAATGAGAATAATAAGAGTCAAGCATGGTTACCTAAAGATGCATATCTAATTCGTAATGATTGTGGAACAGCATGGGGAATGTGGTTTGAATGGAATAATTCAACAATAATATCAATGCCGGGGGTACCTTTTGAAATGAAGTATATGATGCAAACATATATAATACCTAAATTAAAAGATTCTTTTGTTTTACCTCCAATAGTACATCGTCATATTTTATGTATCGGAATAGCTGAAGCTAAGTTGGCTCATGTAATAGCAGAATGGGAATCGCAATTGCCGAACTGTGTGCATTTGGCATATTTGCCATCACCCGGAATTGTAAAACTTCGTTTAACAGTAATAGGTGAAGCAATAGAACATGCAAAACAGATAATTTCTGAACAAGAATCTAAAATATTGCCAATAATTCAAGAATTTGTATATGGATACGATGATGATACTTTAGAGGAATTAATAGGTTCTTTATTAATTAAAAAAAGTGCAACATTGAGTACTGCTGAAAGTTGTACCGGAGGAAATATTGCATCTACAATTGTAAAAATTCCCGGAAGTTCTCAATATTTTAAAGGTGGAATAATTGCATATAGTAATGATTTAAAAATACAACAATTGCATATTTCTCATGACTTATTAAGTAACTATGGAGCTGTGAGTAAAGAGGTTGTTGAAGCTATGGCCATGAATTGTAGAAGAATTTATAATACAGATTTTGCAATTGCTACATCCGGTATTGCTGGGCCCACCGGTGGAACAGAAGAAAAACCTGTGGGGACTGTATGGATTGCTGTAGCAAGTGCGACAAATATTTGTAGTCAAAAATTTTTGTTTGGAGAACATAGGGAACGAACTATTCTGCGAACAACTATAGCAGCATTGAATTTATTGCAAAAAAATATAGAATAATCTATATTTGCATAACATAAAAAAACAAAAAAACATAAAAAAACGATGAAAAAAACAAATATTTTATTTGTGTGTTTGGGTAATATTTGTCGTTCACCGTCGGCAGAAACTATAATGAAGCATTTAGTCCAAAAAAAAGGTCTGCAAGATAAATATTATATTGATTCTGCTGGTATTATCGGATTTCATGCCGGTGAACCTGCCGATTCCAGAATGAGAGCTCATGCAGCAAAGCGAGGATATACTATAACAAGTATTTCTCGGCAATTTAATCCTAATACCGATTTTAAAGAATTTGATTTAATTATTGGTATGGATAGAAAAAATATACAAGATTTACGAAGTTTAACAATTGAAGAGGAATATCTTCAAAAAATTCATATCATGACCGAATACAATAAAATATTTAAAGAAGATGGAGTGCCTGATCCATATTATGGCGGTTATGAAGGATTTGAATATGTACTAGATTTGTTAGAAGATGCTTGTAATGGGTTGTTATATGAGTTAGAAGAATTTTAATAAAACCTTAAAAATTGAAATGATGTATTTGCCAAATGAAAATAGATATGAAAAAATGCAATATGCATTTTGTGGAAACAGTGGTTTGCAATTACCTAAATTATCGTTAGGTCTATGGCATAACTTCGGAGGTGTTGATGCTTTTGAAAACGCAAAAGCTATGCTTTTGCATGCATTTGATAATGGCATAACTCATTTTGATATTGCAAACAATTACGGACCTCCTGCAGGTTCTGCAGAAATTACTTTTGGACAAGTTTTGCGTAAAGAATTTGCTAATCATAGAGATGAATTAGTTATTTCTACAAAAGCAGGATATTGGATGTGGAATGGGCCGTATGGTGATGGCGGTTCCAAAAAATATTTAGTTTCTAGTCTAAATCAAAGTTTACAAAGATTACAATTGGACTATGTAGATATATATTATCATCATCGTTTTGACGCTCATACGCCTTTGGAAGAAACAGCTGATGCTCTTGAATTATTATATAAACAAGGAAAAACATTGTATGTTGGTATTTCAAATTATTCGGCAGAACAAACACAAAAAATGGTTGCTTTATTACAATCTAAACAAGTTCCTTGTTTGATACATCAATTTAAATATTCAATGTTTCACCGAGAACCCGAAACTACCGGTTTATTAGAAGTGCTCAAAAAATATGGAATTGGTTCTATTGCATTTTCACCCCTGGCTCAAGGGTTATTAACAGACCGCTATATTGCAGGTATTCCTCAAGATTCAAGAGCAGCTAAATCTCATGGTTTTTTACAATCAAATGATGTAAATGATGCTGTTATTCAAAAAGTAATACAATTACAGGCTGTTGCAAAAAAACGTAATCAAAGTCTAGCAGAAATGGCTATAGCGTTGATTTGGGAAAAGGGTATAACATCTGTACTAATTGGAGCAAGTTCTGTTGCTCAATTGCAAACAAATTTACAAGCGTTGCATTCACAACCATTTTCTCAAGAACATATTCAAGAAATTGAAAATATCTTAGAATCATAGAGTAAGTTATAATGTATATGTTAGTCTATACATAAAAAATGAAACTATGATAGATGTAATTGTTGATATTTTAAAAAACTCTTTGTCAATCACTTTTTTTGTATTGACTACAATGTTATTTATTGAATATATTAATGTTCGTTCGTCGGGAACATTTAATTCAATAATACAAAAAAATGGATTGAGGCAAATTATATTAGGTGCTTTTTTAGGAGTTATTCCCGGATGTTTAGGAACATATACTATGGTTACTTTTTATACTCATAATATTGTAACTATAGGAGCACTTACTGCTACATTTATTGCAACTATGGGCGATGAGGCCTTTTTATTATTCTCTATACAACCTTTACAAGCTATAGGTGTTTTTGTAGTTTTGTTTATTATTGGTATTTTTACAGGCGTTATTGTAGATTTGTTATATACAAAAAAAAAGGCAGATAAATTACAAGTTGCTCATTTTGAGATTCACGAAACAGAGCAAATGTTTCAAAAAGCTTCATTTTCGCTTATAATCAATAATATAAAACATGCCTCACCTCATAGAGCTTTATTATTGTTTGGAATCGCAATAATTTTTATTTTATCGCTTCTGGGGCAAATTGGACATAGTCATGATTTTTTATCATCATTTGCAATACAACATGCTTCTGTTGAACATATTCATAATCATGATCATGAAATCAATTGGCTTGCTGTTACTTTTGTATTACTATCTATCGGTGCAGCATATATAGTAAGTAGTGTAAATGAACATTTTTTGGAGGAGCATTTTTGGAGTCACATTATACAAAAACATTTTATTAAAATCTTTTCATGGACAACACTTGTACTAGTAATAGTTACCATGTTAAATACATATATTCATATTGAAGATTTTTTACAAACGTATACCTATCATATATTATTTCTTGCAGTACTTGTAGGTATTATTCCTGAATCAGGGCCTCATATTGTTTTTCTTTCATTATATGTTTCTGGCACACTACCTTTAAGTATTTTAATGGCAAATTCAATTGTACAAGATGGTCATGGTGCATTACCATTAATTGCTGAATCAAAAAAGACTTTTTTACAAGTTAAATTTATAAATATTGTTGTAGGGTTACTTGTTGGAATAATAGGGCTTCAATTGGGTATATAATATTATTTTTTTATAAAAACCTTTGTAAGATCCAATATATGTAAGTTGTTGGTATAAAAATCATGAATTGATTCAGAATAAATATTATATAGAGTATTATTCCCTTCTAAATTAGCATAAGATTTTGTAAGTTTATATTGTATAGAATCTTTTTTTAGATTCAATATATCTTGAATTTTATCTGTTTCTACATATAACAAAGCATCGGTTTGGTTATTTACAAAAAGGTCAATAGAATGTTGTTGGTTTTTTGTTTTTATTAATAGTATAGTATCAAGATACGGAAGACGCATGTCGGCTTTGTCAAACATAAAAAAATGTTTATTGCGAGTTAAGACTATATATTGCGAATCGTGTTGCCAATCGTAAATAAAAGGACCTGCTCCAATTTTACAGTCTGAATCATATTTTTTTATTCCTTCTTGAGGAAGTATAGATGCAGCAGGGTGAGCTAAATTATAGAGAAACAAAACAGACGGGGTTTCTAATGTTATTTTTAATGTATATTTATCTAATATTTGAATGCCTGGGATATGTGGTTTTTCTCCTGTAGTAGTTTGAATTTTTTTAAAATATTCTTTTGCTCCAAGTATTCTGGATACGGTATTTGTAAAGTTTTTATTATATGCAGAAGGTGTAGATAATAAATAAAATGTGTATTCTACATCATAGGCAGTTATATTTCTTCCTTTACCACCGGGAAAACAATTATCATCATGAAAAAAAACTGTAGAATCTAAATGGAAAATGTAAACTTTACCTGTATTGTCAATATCCCAATTTTTACAAATACCCGGTTCTAAAGTTGTATTTTGAGCATTATACTTAAATAATCCTAAATGAAATTGAGAAACTATTTGTTTTTCACTTTCGCTTATAATTGCAGGAGGGAAAAGAGTTGAAATATCGGAATCTATTGGTAATTTAATAGTGCCCCCGCAAGTGTTATTGCGTTTTTCTTCAATTTCTTGTTGTGAACACGAAAAAAAAGTTAATATTACAATTATAAAACTACAAAATTTTATCATATGTAAGAATTATATAAATAGGTGTGCAATATATTTTTGTTGTTTTATTGTATAGTTTTGTTTTTCAATTTTTTGAATAAACAAAACAGATTGTAGAGAAAGTAGTGTCTGATGGATTTGCTCCAATGATGTTTGGATAGTTGCTATTTGAACAAAATAATCTATAGAATCCATAAAATCAATTAGGTATCCTTTATTAGTTTTGTTTGCAATTAATTGAATAGAAAGTTTTCGTATAGTATCATATCCTTCATACAGTGAGTGTATTGTTGTAATCCCTGAAGAAAGTTCATATTCTCGGGGTGGTTGTATTTGTAATTCAATAGTTAATTCATGTTGCAATAATTCAATAAAACTAAATTCATCACAGTTTACCCGTAATGCAAATAATGTATTATTTGAATTAGAATCAACAGAAATTATTTTCTTTTTTATTACCATTATTTAAAATCTTTTAAAAAAAATAACAAACTTAACCAAAATTCATCGCGAGTTGCAGATTCCCACCAGAGTGTTTTTGCTCCATGTAAACCATCAGAGCCTTCGGGTTTAAAAATTATTTTCTTTTTTGATTGAGTTCCCGAAAGTAATTGAAGTACATAATAATGTTCGCTTCGAGGACATCCGACAAAATATGGAGTTTGTAGTCCACGTATTGCTTCTTCAACACGTAAATCATTTCCAAAAAATTCTCCAGGACTAAATCCTATAACAGCTTCAATGTCTGTTCGTTCGTTTGCAATTTTTAAGCATAATGAAGCAGAAAACGAACTTCCTAAAAGAAAGATACGTGGTTTTGTGTCGATAGATTTTACGTATGATATTGTTGCTAGTATGTCTTTTTCGCAATCAAGCATTGATTGTGGAAACCCACCTTTTTTAGCACGCATTGCTGTTTCGTTGTTTACAAAATTTACTTCATTACCATATCGTAAATCTACAGCAATGCAAGTAAATCCAAGTTTAATAAGTCTTGTTGCTATTTGTTGAAATTCGCCTCTACTATATTCTGCTTGATGAAAAAGTAACATATATTTAGATGATTCAACATCTGTATCATATATGTCAGCAGTTATTTCTAATCCGTCAGACGCAAAAAAGGTAACTGTTCTTTGAGCTTGTGTATGTTTAGTAACAATACACAATATAAGTATACATATGTAGGTTAATATTCTCATAGTTTTGTATTGGTACGAACCAATATATATAGTAGTTACAAATTATAATTAAAAAGTCACTATTTGTATAGTGACTTTTTAATGTTTTTGGAATATCTTTAATCTACTAATATTAATACTTTATTCTTAGATTGTTCTACAACTCCTCCAGGTATATCAAAGGAATGTTTTGTTCCTGTTTGATCTATTAATACTATAGTTCCTTTCTGTAGTGTAGAAATAATAGGAGCGTGATTTTCCAGTATTTCAAATGAACCGTTGCTACCGGGAACATTTATTTGAGATGCTTTACCGTTGTATAGTTGCGTTGATGGAGTTATAATTTCTATTTCCATACTGTTTATTTAGTAATGTTAGCAAGCATTTTTTCACCTTTTTCTATAGCTTCTTCTATAGTTCCAACTAAATTGAAAGCAGCTTCAGGATATTTGTCTACTTCTCCGTCAATTATCATGTTAAAACCTTTGATAGTATCTTCTATAGAAACTAATTTACCCGGCATACCGGTAAATTGTTCAGCAACATGAAATGGTTGTGATAAAAATCGTTGAACACGTCGTGCTCTATGAACAACTAATTTATCTTCTTCAGATAATTCGTCCATACCAAGAATAGCTATAATATCTTGTAATTCTTTATTGCGTTGCAGAATTTGAATTACTCGTTGTGCAGTATTATAATGAGCTTCACCAACAATTTCTGGTGTTAAAATACGTGACGTAGATTCAAGAGGATCAACAGCAGGGTAAATACCAAGTTCTACAATTTTACGACTTAATACAGTTGTAGCATCAAGATGGGCAAATGCCGTAGCAGGAGCAGGGTCTGTTAAGTCATCGGCAGGTACATATATAGCTTGTACCGAAGTAATAGAACCTCGTTTAGTAGATGTAATACGCTCTTGTAAAAATCCCATTTCAGTAGCAAGTGTTGGTTGATATCCTACGGCTGAAGGCATACGTCCTAAAAGAGCTGATACTTCTGAACCTGCTTGCGTAAAACGGAAAATATTATCTATAAATAATAATATATCTCTACCACCGCTTTTTTCATCGCCATCACGGAAATTTTCTGCTATTGTTAACCCGGATAATGCAACACGTGCACGAGCTCCGGGAGGTTCATTCATTTGACCAAAAACCATAGCAAGTGATGAATTTTTAAGTTCATCTTTGTTTACTTTTGATAAATCCCATCCGCCTTTTTCTAAACTTTCTTTGAATTCTTCACCATATTTTACAATACCAGATTCTATCATTTCTCGCAATAAGTCATTTCCTTCGCGAGTACGTTCTCCAACTCCGGCAAAAACCGATAAGCCTTCGTATGCTTTTGCAATATTGTTGATTAATTCTTGAATAAGTACTGTTTTTCCAACTCCTGCACCACCAAACAGACCAATTTTACCACCTTTTGCATATGGCTCTATCAGGTCTATTACTTTAATACCGGTGTACAGTATTTCCGAACTTGTTGATAATTTTTCGTATGCAGGTGGAGCATTGTGTATTTGATATCCATTTGCTTTTGAAACTTCTCCAATTCCATCTATGGCATCTCCTGTTACATTAAATAAACGTCCGCGAACAGCATCGCCTACAGGCATAGTAATTTGTGCTCCGGTAGCAACTACTTTCATACCTCGGCTCATTCCATCGGTTGAATCCATCGCAACGGTTCGTACTGTATGCTCGCCAATATGTTGCTGACATTCTAATACTACTACTTGACCATTTTCTTTAGTTATTTCTAATGCATCAAGAATTTTTGGCAGTGTGCTGCCTTCTTGTTCAAAACTTACGTCAACTACAGGACCAATAATTTGAACTATGTTACCTACGTTTTTAGACATAAAATCGTAATTTTAGATTATTCTTTTCTTAGTTATTACAAAATTAGTATTTTCTATATATTTACAAAGGATTCTTAGTTTTTTTTTGAAAAAATGATATGATTTCTTTTACCAATACTATTGTTTATTATTTATTCTTATATACATGAGTAAACTATATATGTTTTTTGAATTTGTATCTATAGTTGTTCTGTAAATTCTTTTTTTTGTATTTTGCACAAAAAAATAGTATGTTTTTATCAAAATTACACACATTTAATTATAGAAATATTGAAGATTTGTCATTAGATGCATCTATAGGAATTCATGCAATTATAGGTAAAAATGGGGTTGGTAAAACTAATATTCTTGATAGTATATATTATTTAGCATTTTGTAAAAGTTATATCGCAAATTCTGATGTGCAAAATGTTATGATTGGAGCTAATTCTTTTGCAATACAAGGAATTTTTGAACATAATGCTTCTCATTTTAAAATTCATTGTGGTTACAAAATTGACACTAAAGAAAAAACTATACTGTGTAATGATACAAAATACACAAAATTTTCTGACCATATTGGTTTAATACCTATAGTTTTGGTTTCGCCTGCAGATATGGTTCTTATAAATGGTAGTGGAAGTGAACGACGTAAATTTATTGATGCATATATATCATTATATAATAAAGAGTATTTGAATCATTTACTTGCATATAATAAATTACTTGCTCAACGAAATGTAATTCTCAAACAAGGTTCTGTAGATGCAACATATATTGCTATAATAGATGAAAAAATGGCTGAACATATGAATGCTATTTTTACAATCAGAAACCAATCAATTCATGAATTATCATCGTTGTTAGCCTCATTATATCATCAAATTTCAAGTTTTGAAGATTGTAAACTTCAATATCAATCACAATTACATCAAATTGATGCTTTTAATGGTTTACACAAAAGTATTGAAAAAGATATTGTGCTCACATATACATCGTTTGGCATTCATCGTGACGATATTCGTTTTGTTTTTAATAATTCAGAAATTAAACAAGTAGGATCACAAGGTCAAAAAAAATCATTTTTATTGGCTCTTAAATTTGCACAGTATCAATTACTCTATACAAAAACAGGAGTGTTACCTATATTACTGCTCGATGATTTATTTGATAAACTTGATAAAGAAAGAACAGCTCATGTGTTTGATGTAATAGAAGGTGAACAATTTGGACAGATTTTTATAACAGATACAGATAAAGCACTTTTACATACTTTTTTTGAAGCTCGTAAGCAGACCGGACATTTTCATGAACTAAAAGATGGAAAGCTTAAACGGTTATAGAAAAAAGTATTTATGACACTATGAGAACATATTTTTTTTATTATTTTTGTCGAAATAAAACATGTATATGCAAGCACTCTTAGAGTCAGAATTTATTGAATCACAACGTATATTGCAAGATTTTATTCAGCAAAAGCATATTTTTGCTACATTGGAATCTGTTGTACATTGTATGTTAAAGTCAATTCAACAGGGTAATACAATAATTACGTGTGGCAATGGTGGCTCTATGACTGATGCTATGCATTTAGCCGAAGAATTATCGGGAAAATTTAGAAAACCGAGAAAAGCGTTGCCTGCTGTAGCTATTAGTGATCCATCGTTTATGTCGTGTGTGGCTAATGATTATGGATATGAATATGTATTCGCACGTTTTATAGAATCTATGGGTAAACCAGGAGATGTATTAGTAGCGTTTACAACATCAGGTAATTCAAAAAATATAGTTCTTGCTTTGCAACAGGCAAAACAACAAAATATGAAAACAATTGTACTTACCGGAAATACCGGTGGTCAAGCAAAACACCATGCCGATTATACTATATGTGTACCACATGTAGGATATGCAGATAGAATTCAAGAAATACACATAAAAATCATACATACACTTATTCATGCTATTGAGCAGAATTTGTTGTAGAAAAAACTGACATACTATGCTTGTAAAAGCTTTTGGCGGGGCTGTCAATGGAATTGATGCCCGCATAATTACTGTGGAAACCGATGTGGTTGCCGGAGCAAACTTTTTTATTGTAGGTTTGCCCGATAGTGCTGTAAAAGAAAGTCAACAACGAATAGAATCTGCGTTGCGAAGTTCCGGTTATAAATTACCCGGTAAAAAAATTACTATAAATATGGCACCTGCCGATATTCGAAAAGAAGGCACGTCGTATGATTTAACTTTGGCTATTGGCATTCTTGCTGCTTCAGAACAAATGAAATGTGCAGAAATTGATAAATATCTTATTATGGGTGAATTATCGCTCGACGGTGGTGTGCATAGTATAAAAGGAGCTTTAAGTATGGCAATAGAAGCTCGTAAGTTTGGATTTAAAGGATTTATTTTGCCAAAACAAAATGCTCGCGAAGCTGCCGTAGTAAATGATCTTGATATATATGGCGTAGATACAATTGCTCAAGTAATAGGTTTTTTTAACGGCTCTCTTGAATTAGAAAAAACACAAGTAGATACACGAAGTGAATTTTATAAAAATATTGATGTATGTACTTTTGATTTTGCCGAAGTAAAAGGGCAAGAAAATGTGAAAAGAGCTTTGGAAATAGCAGCAGCTGGAGGTCATAATATTATAATGATAGGCCCGCCTGGAGCAGGTAAAACAATGCTGGCAAAACGTATAGCTTCTATATTACCACCTTTGACATTGCAAGAAGCATTAGAAACTACCAAAATTCATTCGGTTGCAGGTAAATTGCAAGGAAATGTTTCTCTTATGACAGAACGTCCATATAGAGCACCGCACCATACTGTAAGTGACGTTGCTTTGGTAGGAGGTGGTGCTTTTCCTCAACCCGGTGAAATATCATTGGCTCACAATGGTGTGTTGTTTCTTGATGAATTACCCGAATTTAAACGCACTGTGTTAGAGGTTATGCGTCAACCTTTAGAAGATAGAACTATTCAAATATCGCGTGCAAAATTTAGTGTAAATTACCCCGCAAGTTTTATGTTAATTGCATCTATGAATCCTTGTCCATGCGGATATTATAACCATCCTGAAAAAGAATGTGTTTGTAGTTCCGGTGTCGTTCAAAAATATTTAAATAGAATTTCGGGGCCACTATTAGATAGAATTGATATTCATATAGAAGTTGTTCCGGTTCCGTTTGAAGAATTGTCGAAACAATCGAAATCAGAATCAAGTAAAGATGTTCGTAATCGAGTGATACAAGCTCGTGAATTGCAACAAAAACGATTTGCAAATACAACAATACATTGTAATGCTCAAATGGATACCAAAACACTCCAAACATATTGTGTGTTAACTGCCGAAGGCTCAGCATTACTTAAACAAGCAATGGAAAAATTAGGCCTTTCGGCACGAGCATATGATAGAATTATTAAAGTATCGAGAACAATTGCCGATTTAGATTCTTCGGAAGATATAATGCCAATTCATGTAGCTGAAGCTATACAATATAGAAGCTTAGATCGAGAAAATTGGGCAGGCTAACCATTTTTTATTTAAAAATTAGTAGTTTTATAAGTATTTTATTGTATATTTGAATACACAAAAGAATGTAGATAAGCGGGAAGATTTTGTATAATTAACTGAGCCTGCTTATGATTTTACTATACCATTGTAATTTTTTTAATACTTCATAAGATAAGTAATGTGTATGTTACTATTATAATACTATGTGGAGTCTGACACCATAAAAACGGGGAGTATTCTGAAAATCCTTAAGAGTAAGATTGATTATTTTAAAAATTACAATCACTGCTGATGCGTTAATATTTAATCACTAAATAAATTTCTTTGTTCTTTGACATTTTGATTAGTTTGAAATTCTGTGAGTAATTCTCGTATAGATGTTTTATCGAATACAGATATGCTCAAAATTTGCATTATTTC
>JAJUFK010000136.1 GCA_029266015.1 Bacteroidota bacterium | reverse complement strand
TGATAGATGTAAATAATTTTACGGCCATACCCAATTACAATAAACAGAGAATATCTTTATCAGAAATAAATGCTGAAGGAGTATATATAATTCAAATAAAAAGAAATAATTCAATAGTGTATTCTGCATCGTTTTTGAAAAAAAATCAGTAGACAGTAAAAATAGATATATTGCTGAAATTCAAAAAATTGGATTTTAAATGGATTTGTATTTTTTTGTCAAAAAATATAGATTACAAATAAAAATGGTAAACATTTATAAAAAAAACATAAAAAAAAAAGTGCAAAATTCCTTTGAATCTCGTACTTTTGGAAAAGATAGATAAATGGTTACTATGGAAACTCCTTTGCTTGTAAAAAATGATCCTTGGCTTAAAAATTTTGAAGATGCTATTGTGGGTAGATTACAATACGCAGAAAAGCGTGAGAAAGAATTAGTTGGGGTAAATTCAAATTTGGTTGATTTTGCTAATGGACATCTGTTTTTCGGTTGTCACAAAACAAAAACTCATTGGATTTTTAGAGAATGGGCACCTAATGCAACAAACATCTGTTTAATAGGAGATTTTTCGAATTGGGAAGAGCATGTAGAATTTGTATTTGATGAAAAAGACACTTATTGGGAGTTGCAAGTACCAATTGAAAGAATAAAACATGGCGATTTATATAAACTTTCTGTATATTGGAAAGGAGGGCAAGGAGAGCGTGTTCCTGCTTGGGCTAGACGAGTTGTTCAAGATGAGCATACAAAAATTTTTAGTGCACAAATATGGGACACTCCTCCATATGAATGGAAACATAATAATGTACCATTATTAAATGAAGCCCCACTTATATACGAAGCTCATATAGGTATGGCTACAGAAGAATATAAAGTTGGTACATACAAAGAGTTTACACAGTTAGTTTTACCCGAAATTAAGAAAAGTGGATATAACACTGTGCAATTAATGGCAATTCAAGAGCATCCGTATTATGGCTCTTTTGGATACCATGTATCAAGTTTTTTTGCACCATCATCACGATTTGGTACCCCCGAAGACTTAAAAGAACTTATAGATACCGCTCATGGTATGGGGTTACGTGTAATTATGGATTTAGTACATTCACATGCTGTGAAAAATGAAATTGAGGGGTTGGGTAAATACGATGGAACAGATTTTCAGTTTTTTCATAAAGGGAACAAAGGTAATCATGATGCATGGGATTCAAAATGTTTTGATTATGGTAAAAACGAAGTTTTACATTTCTTGCTTTCGAATTGTAAATATTGGATAACAGAATTCAATTTTGACGGATATCGTTTTGATGGTGTTACCAGTATGTTATATTGGGATCATGGTTTAGGAAGATCATTTGATTCTATTGAACGGTATTATGATGGTGGGCAAGATGGCGATGCAATAATGTATCTTATTTTGGCAAACAAAGTTATCCATGAATGTAAACCAACAGCAATAACAATAGCAGAAGATATGAGTGGAATGCCGGGTTTGGCAGCACCGTTAAAATATGGCGGATATGGTTTTGATTATCGCCTTTCTATGGGAGTTCCCGATTTTTGGATAAAATTAATAAAAGAAAAACGAGACGAAGATTGGCATGTAGGAATGATGTTTCATGAATTAACTCAAGCTCGTTTTGATGAAAAAGTAATTTCATATGCAGAATCACACGATCAAGCCTTGGTTGGTGATAAAACTATTGCATTTCGATTGATGGATAAAGAAATGTATTTTAGTATGCATGTTGCATATCCTAGTTTAATTATAGACAGAGGAATGGCATTGCACAAAATAATTCGTTTAATCACCTTATCATGTGCTCAAAATGGGTATTTAAATTTCATGGGTAATGAATTTGGACATCCCGAATGGATTGATTTTCCGCGTGAAGGAAATAATTGGTCTTATCATTATGCTCGTCGTCAGTGGAGTTTAAAAAAAGATGAAAATCTACGATACAAATTTTTAGGTAAATTTGACGAGGATATGATTACGTTAGTAAGAAATACCAAAGATTTTTTTCAAAATCGTCCACGATTTATTCATGAAAATATTCAGGATCAAATTATTGTGTTTGAGCGAGCTGGATTATTATTTGTTTTTTCATTTAATCCGATTAAATCGTTTCCTGATTATGGAATTGCTATTCCACAAGGTGAATATACCGTATGTTTAACAGTTGATTCATTACAATATGGAGGTTTAAATAGAATTGATGAAACAATGACGTATATTTCTCAACCAATTCAAAACGAGACATATGCCGAACATCAGTTAAAATTGTATATTCCAACTCAAACAGCTATTGTATTACAAAAAAAATGATGTTTTTTATATAAATTACTTAAATTAGTATGTATATTCAGTCAATAGTATATATTTATTTATATTTTTGCATTGAACTAAAAAAATTCCACTAATGGGTTACTTAGAGTTTACTAAACAGGAAGTTACAAATTTACAAGAATCACTTAAGCGTGAATTCTTGAGAACTAATAGAGCAGGTTCTTACGCGAGTTCTACTATAATAAATTGTAATACACGTAAATATCACGGCTTATTAGTTTGTCCTCTAAAGCAAATAGATGGAGATAATTATGTATTATTATCATCACTTGATGAAACTGTAATTCAGCATGATACTCCATTTCATTTAGCAATTCATAAATATATTTCAGATTACAATCCGTTAGGACATAAATATATAGAATCATTTCAAAACGACCCTACGCCCACCATTATTTATAGAGTAGGAGGTGTGGTTTTACAAAAAGAAATGTTGTTGGTTGAAGAAGAAGAGCGTGTATTAATAAAATATACATTGATAAAAGCAACATCACAAACAACATTGCAATTACGACCTTTTTTAGCATTTAGAAAAGTTCATGAATTAACTCATGCAAATCTAGTTGCTAACACACGTCATTTACAAGTAGAGAATGGTATAGCTTCAAAATTATATGAAGAATTTCCTTATTTGTACATGCAGTTATCAAAGAAAAATGAATTTGTAACAGCTCCGGATTGGTACAATAATTTTGAATATGCAAAAGAACGTGAACGAGGATTTGCATGTCATGAAGATTTATTTACGCCGGGGTATTTTGAATTTGATATAAAACAAGGAGAATCTGTTGTGTTTTCGGCAGGTATTCAAGAAGCAAAGACGAAATCATTATCAAGTGTTTACAATAGAGAACTAGAAAAACGAACTCCACGAAGTAATTTCGAAAATTGTTTAATCAATGCTGCACAACAATTTATATCAAGAAGTGGTAATAAAACAAAAATAGTTGCAAGTTTCCCTTGGCCCGGATATTGGGGGCGAGACAGTATGATTGCTCTTCCGGGACTTACTTTGGCTGTAAATGATATTAAAACTTGTGAAGATGTATTGTTGTCATTTTCAGAAGAAATAGATGGTTTTGTATATAGAAATAAAGGAAATATTGAACATTCAAATGTAGAATCTATAGATACTGCACTTTGGTTTATACGTTCGGTTCAACAATATAATTGGAATACAAAAGATTTTGCAAAAACAAAAAAATTATTTGCAAAAAAAGTAGAAGAAATTCTTACTACGTATATGTCGGGCGAAAACAATAATGTTGTAATGCATGATAATGGGTTGTTGTATTTGCCTTTTGAGCACAAAGCGTTAACCTGGGTAGATGCAAAAATTGACGGACGACCAATTGTTCCACGTTGGGGATATGTTGTGGAAATTAATGCATTATGGTACAATGCAATATGTTTTGCTTTAGAATTAATTACTGCAAAATCGTTTCAAGATACATGGAAACATATACCTGCTAAAATAGAACAATCATTTATAGAAATTTTCTGGGATGAAGACAAAGGGTATTTAGCGGATTATTGTGTAAATGACTATAAAGATTTTAGTGTTAGACCAAGTCAAATATTTGCAGCATCTTTACCTTTCTCTGTTTTAGATGATGTTCAGAAACATGCAGTACTTGATGTGGTAAGAAGAGAATTGTTAACTCCTCGTGGAATTAGAACGTTATCACCTAAAAATCCACAATATATAGGAGAGGTAAAAGGAACTATTCAAGAAAGAGATATGGCTTATCATCAAGGAGGTGTTTTAGTGTGGTTACTTGCACCATATGCCGAAGCATATCTTAAATTACACGGGCGTTCCGGTGTAACAGAAATAAAAAGGATATATTATGGCATGGAAACATTAATGAAAAGTCATGGTATAGGAACAATTTCAGAGGTGTATGATGGAAATCCACCTCATGAAGGTCGTGGAGCAATATCGCAAGCATGGTCAGTAGCTGCGGTATTACGACTAAAGAAATTAATTGAAAATTTTGAAGCTGATGAACAACGCAAATAACACTATATAAACTATGAGAGTACTAATGTTTGGATGGGAGTTTCCTCCTCATATTTCGGGCGGTTTGGGTACTGCATGTTATGGATTAACAAAAGCTATGGCTAAACAAAATTTAGAAATAATTTTTGTTGTGCCACGTGCATGGGGCGATGAAGATCAAAGTACTATGCAATTAGTTGGTGCAAATAACATACGAGTACGTGTAAATAGATATCAATTTTCCGAATCAGATGTTGCTAATTCTGCTGATTTACAGTATGTTGAAATTGGAGCAAATTTAATTCCTTATGTTACCATAGAAGAATATTATGACATTGTAAATAATAAGGTAACTGTAAAAAAACAATTAAAAAAGCATGTGAAAACTAAAGAACTTGATACAATTAGTTTTGTAGGAGGGTATGGAGAAAGTTTACTTCACGAAGTAAGTAATTATGCTTTTATAGCAGGAGAGATTGCTAAAAAATATGATTTTGATATAATACATGCACATGATTGGTTAACGTATGATGCCGGTATTGCTGCAAAACATGTGTCAGGTAAACCATTGGTAATACATGTACATGCTACTGAATTTGACCGTAGTGGTATGCATGTAAATCAATATGTATATGATATAGAGCGCAGAGGTATGCACATGGCAGATGAGGTAATTACCGTAAGTAATTTAACCAGAAGTACTGTTCTTAATCATTATGGTGTTCCGGAACATAAAGTTACTACGGTATATAATGGTGTAGATTCTGTTCAAAATGAAAAGGAGAAATTTTTTGAAAAACATATAGACGATAAAATAGTTACTTTTTTGGGACGAATAACGTATCAAAAAGGTCCAGAATATTTTTTGGAAGCTGCTGCTAAAGTATTACAACGCAAAAGTAATGTTAAGTTTGTAATGGCAGGTAGTGGTGATATGCTCGAAAAAATGATGTGGAGAGCAGCCGAATTAGGTATTTCTAAAAATTTCTATTTTACAGGTTTTTTACGAGGTGATGATGTTATACATATGTTATCTATAAGTGATGTGTATGTAATGCCTTCTGTTTCAGAACCATTTGGAATTTCACCATTAGAAGCAATGCGATCTAATGTGCCTGTAATTATTTCTAAACAATCTGGAGTTTCAGAAGTTTTACAACATGCTATTAAAATTGATTTTTGGGATGTAGATTCTATGGCTGATGCTATTTATGGAATTATTTCATATGACGGATTGCGAGATATGTTTAGTAGTCATGCAAAAGCCGAAGTTGAAACTATAAAATGGGATACTGCAGCTGCCAAAATAAAAGATATTTATACTAAAACACTTTCAAAATAAATACAATGAAAAATATTTGTTTGCTTTTTCAGGTTAATCATCCTTTTCAATTAAGATCGTATAGGTTTTTTGATATAGGTCACGATCATTATTATTATGATGATTTTTCAAACAAATCAAATATGTTGAAAATAGCAAAACGATGCTATTTGCCAATGAATGATATTTTACTTTCATTGATTAAAACATATAAAGGTATGTTTAAAGTTAACTTTTCTATTTCTGGTAGCGCAATTGAACATTTTGAAATGTATGCACCCGAAATTATAGAAAGTTTTAAATTATTGGCAAAAACCGGTGCTGTAGAATTTACTGCTGAAACATATGCACATTCATTAGTTTCTGTAAAATCGCCCGAAGAATTTAAAACACAGGTAGAAAAGCATGCAAATAAAATTAAAGATTTATTTGGGAAAAAACCTAAAGTATTTTCAAATTCAGAATTGATATATTCTGACTATATTGGTGAACAAGTCTATAATATGGGTTTTGAAGGTATTATAGCAGAGGGAGCAAAACAAGTTTTGGGCTGGAAAAGTCCTAATTTTGTTTATTGCAATGCAAATAATCCTCGTTTAAAAGTGATTTTACGAAATTATAAATTAAGCGATGATATATCTTTACGCTTTTCTAACCAGTCATGGAGTGAATGGCCTCTAACCGCTTCAAAATATAGAACATGGATTCAATCAATTCCGGAGAATGAAGAAGTATTGAATTTGATTATGGATTATAAAACATTTGGAGAATACCATAAGATTCATACAGGAATTTTTGATTTTTTTAAGGCGTTTGTTACAGAAATTCTTACACAAACTAAAATAGAATTTGCTACACCAAGTGAAATTATATCAAAATTTCAACCTGTTTCAGT
>JAJUFK010000241.1 GCA_029266015.1 Bacteroidota bacterium | reverse complement strand
TATGGCTGCGGTATAACTATCAGCACTACTACGCCAACTATATGTTATACTTCCATCGCCTCCACTCGCCGCTGTTGCACTACCTATTGATGTGGGGGTACCGCCGTAACATATCGTTTCGCCTGTGGTATTTATTGCTCCAAAAACAAAAGGAGCTCTTACAGTAATAGTTACTGTTTGATTACTACCTACACACCCCCCTGTTGTTGAAGTCGGGGTAACGGTATATAACCACATTTTGATCTGATGTTACCGTATTGGTTAATGTATTATTGATTGTTGTGCCACTTTGAGATGTTGTACTCTCACCTGTTACATTTGATTGTGATGCTGCTATCCATGAATATGTTGATGCAACTGTGCTTGTTAATGATAACGCTACGCCGTCGCCGCTACATATTGTCTTTGATGATGCACTTGTCATACTTGGTATGGCATTTACAGTAGCTGTTACAGATGTTCTACTTGCCGTAGTACAACCTGCATTTGTGGCATCTACATAATATGTGGTTGTTGACGATATACTCGGTGTAGTATATGATGTTCCTGTTCCTTGTGATGTTCCCCCGCTCGATGCCGTATACCAATTAATAGTACCTGCCGATGCTGTAGCTCCTAATGTTACCGTACCGGTGCCACATCGTGAATTTGGAGTGGTGCCTGTTATTGTTGGAGTAGCATTTACTGTTACAGTAAGTCGAGCTTGCATATTTGAACTATTTCTATAAGTTATGATGCTAGTTCCTGCAGACACACCTGTAACAACTCCACTGCTATTAACCGTTGCAACACTTGTTGATGCCGATGTCCACGGTGTAGTAGGGTGTGGAGTCCCTGATCCTGTAAGTGTTATAGTTGCCCCCACACATACAGTTGAAGCACCGGTAATAGTCGGGAAAGGATTATATGTAACTGATGATGGTGCTGTAGTGTACGAAGCTGATGGAGTTACAGAACCTCCTCCTGTTACCGTATTAACATACGCTTTTGCTGATCCCTGAAATGTTGTCACTGAATTGGTTGTTAACGTTCCCCCAACATACAACGGTCCATCTTGATTGTTGAGCCATGTTCCGGTTCCGTTCATTGTGGAATTTCCAAGTGTAACCAATTGTGCTGTACTATTCAAATGCCCTGTTATATTACTAAATGTACTATTACCTTGCACAAAGAAAGTTCCGTTTATGTTTTGAAAATCGGTACTATACGCTCCACTATTAAAATTTCCGCTTATGTAAATATGACCCGAAGCATTTTCGTTAACGATAATATTATTTTGTTGTACAACATTGGCGTCAATATACAACACTGCATTACCTTCTGTTTTAATCTTATTAGTAAGATATACAGTATTTGCCACAATCATACTATACGGTGCTCCAGTCCAGTGATTTTCGAATCCGGCATTAAAATACACATTATTATTTCCAACATCAACTTGAAAACTCGAACCTTTTTTTACAACATCTACATTAAATATAAGATTGTGTGTTGTTGATGTTATAGTATTTGTTGGACCACTGTTATTAGCAGTAAAACTTGTTGAAACAGTAAATGTACCACCGGTATATATTGTAGAACCATAGCCTCTATAATTAGCAACGGTAGTTGTTCCATTAAAATACACATCTACACCATCTTCATTATTACCATATGTATTAATAGAAATACTTGTAGCTTGCAATGAGCCACCTTTTGTGGTACTATTATTTGACTTTAATGTATGAAATTCCATAGTCCCGGTAGCTGTTATTTTAGCTGAACTTGGGCTTACATACGCATTTTGATATTCTATAGTAGTAGTTGAAGCTGATATATTTCCGGTAACAGTAATATTTGCACTCGAACCAATTTTTATTGTTCCCCAATTTGGCCATGCAATAGCACCTGTGGCATTAATTATAGAATTAACTAAAATACCACTATTGAGTGTTAATGTTCCTCCACTATTTACTGTTACGGTTCCTGTTGTGGTTATATCTACATTTGCAGTAACATTATGAGTATTGGCAATAATTACATTATCTCCGGCACCGGGAACAACTCCTCCAACCCAAGTTGAAGTTGAATTCCAGTTTCCTGAACCTGCAGATGTTATAGTAGCCGCAATTACCGAACTACACAAAAATATTGAAACAAGTACTACAAGTATTTTTATTCTCATATATTATCTTTTTATCTCCCTGAATATAAATCTTTTAAAGATACAAATTAAAAAAACAAAAAGCAATATCTAAACAAAAAAACAACAATCGATTGAAAAACAATATTTTAAACACCATTTACTAAAAATAATATGTAATAAATCCTTCAAATAAATGCGTTATTTTATAATTAAATTGTATCAAAATATTTAAAATACAAACTTAAATATTACTTTTTTCTGATAAAAAATATACAAAAAATAAATTTTACCTACTATACAAAACAAAAACGAAGCCTTTGGGACCTCGTTTTTATAATTATGTTACTTGGAACTTATTTTACCAATATTTTCTGCTTACTGCTTGCATTGTTTACTGTATTAACAACCGTGTACATACCCGGTGGTAAATCTACCGTAATATTTTCATACACTGTTTGCGTGAATTTTTGTTCAAAAAGTACTTGACCTACAATATTAACTATTCGTAATGTATTTATTTGGTCATACTGCATAAACTGCACTTCGAGTGATGTTGCATTGTTTTGATTATCTGATTTATACGAAATAATTTCGAAATTTTTTGGTTCAAAATATACCGAAATAATATCAGAAAAACTTTGTTTACCATCGTAGTCAGTTTGTGCTAATTGATAATACAGCATACCTTGTGGTACCTGCATATCTAAATATTCATATTCATGTATCACATTCGATGTCCCTGCTCCACGCACTGTTGCTATTGGTGTAAAATTATTGTTTGACACCGCACGATACAAGGTAAAATAATCATTATTCTGCTCACTTGCGGTTTTCCATTCCAATTCTACCGATTGTTCTTTCTTATTAGCATTAAAACGCAATAGCGTAATAGGTAATAAACCATCACCAGTAGCTGTAAACTCAACAGGATCTGCAACTACCGGCTCTAACGTATTAAAGTCAGGGGTATTTCCCGACAATGTTAACCCCATGAGTATTTGTAAAGTAGGGCTATAATATTGATACCCATTAGTTGCAGGGTCCGATAACACTAAAGGATCATTTGCGGGTAAGATGCCCGGATTACTTAAATCTCGTGCCATTAAATTTGCATACCATTCATTCAAATTTTCTTGGTCGGTAGCGTTATTGTTTGCCATATATGCTCCAGAAAGACCAGCAACAAAACCTGCTGCATCAAGCGGATAGGCAGTTTGTGCTCCTGTTGATAAATTATTAAACTTACCTATTACATTATCTGGGTTACCTGCTATATAACTCGAATCTAACCAATCAGAGAGTTTGTTTAACATACTTGCACTATTGGCTGTACCATACCATGCATGGTCCCATGCTACACGCCACGGAGTACGTAAAGCATCAAGACCGTACCAACACCCTTCACTATACCATCCGGGATTAGGTCGGCAACTACCTGTTGCATTAGGGTCTGTCCAGTTTGGCCATAATCCGGTAGTACTATTTTGATAATGAGCTAAATAATTTTGCAACGCAGTATATACCGATGCCCAGTCGCGTGTTTGCGTAAAGCTTTCATCAACTTGTATTTCCATAGCTTTTTTTACAGCAAATAATGCAGCATAACTCGGATTTTGCACATCATTCCATTGGTCTCCAGGTTTAAACAATTTATTCCCATCTACTTCACTATCATATATTTTAGCAAGAATTGTTTCTGCTTCTTGTATGTAATTTACTGCACCTGCACTTCCCCATTGTTTATGAGCCTGTATAAGTGCTAATGCCACATCTATATCTGCATCGGTAGCTGCACCTGAATCTCCGG
>JAJUFK010000204.1 GCA_029266015.1 Bacteroidota bacterium | reverse complement strand
GTTCCTATGAGTATTCTTATTATCAGTTATTTTTTACAAACATTAGGAGAATTATGCTTGTCACCAATTGGTCTTTCTATGGTTACCAAATTGGCATCGCCACGTATAGTTGGAATGGTATTGGGAGCTTGGTTTCTATCATCGGCAATGGCTCATCATTTAGCCGGATTTATTGCTAAAGCTACCGCAGAACAACAAACAAGTATAGAAGTAATGTACAATAGTTTTGTAACAAATATTCCTACAAATGCTATTGATATAAGTTCCGAAGAATTTTACAAAACATATAAAGGAGTTTTATCAACCGGATTCAATCGCGGATTTGACGTGATTCAACAACAAGGTAATTCATTATATATTTCGGCAACTACAGAAGATTTTAATACCACAGTAATTATAGATTCTATACTTGCTGTATGCAATACACACCATATGAATACTCATATTACCAACGATTCCCTATTTCGAAAATCGCTACATATAGCTGTAATAAAAGGTATAGAACACATGAAAGAATCGGGAACACATGCTGTAACATATGCTATAAACAAAGACTATATTAACACAAAAACAGCAGATTCATATTCTATTACAACACGATATTCATTATCAAATTTATTGCAATATGCTAAAGTTTTTCTTGCTGTAGGATTAATAGCGTTGGCAGCATCTGCCCTATTATTTGCACTGTCGCCTATAATAAAACGTATGATGCATGGTATAGGATAAATTATTTATTCTACAACCACTTCACCTTTGAGTGTTGCAGAACTTGCAGAAATTACCTTAACTTTAACAAAATCACCAATTTTGGTATTAGCACGAGGAAACACAATCGTTTTATTTTGCGAATTTCTTCCTTTATACTCATCATCGGTCTTTTTACTTCTCCCTTCAACAAGCACATCAAATATTTTTCCGACATCAGCTTGATTTCGTTTTTTTGAAAGTGCATTTTGCAATGCAATAATTTCGTTTAACCGAGCTATTTTAACCTCTTCCGAAACAGTATCTGGCAACATTTTGGCAGCAGTGGTACCGGGGCGTTCAGAATATTTAAACATATACGCCATGTCAAACTCAACATGCTTCATAATTGAAAATGTATCGGCATGTTCCTCATCAGTTTCTCCCGAAAAACCACACAAAATATCGGTTGTTATAGAGGCTTCGGGAACAATGCGTTTAATAGCATCTACCCTATTCAAATACCACTCTCGGGTATATTTTCGATTCATTCGTTGCAAAACAGATGTACTTCCGCTCTGAACAGGCAAATGAATCCACTTACCAATATTATTATTGTTTGCTATTACATACAATACCTCGTCACTCATATCTTTTGGATGCGATGTAGTAAACCGAATTCGCATATGAGGAACAGTAGTTGCAACTAATTCTAAAAGTTTAGGAAAATCATATAAAACACCATTATTGCTATATGCATAGGAATTTACATTTTGACCTAACAGAGTAATTTCTTTGTACCCATGTGCATCTAAATCACGAACTTCGTTGAGAATAGAATCTACTTCACGACTCCGTTCACGCCCACGAGTATAGGGAACAATGCAGTATGTACAAAAATTATTACACCCACGCATAATAGAAACAAATGCCGAAATTCTATTATTACCAACTCTGTAAGGAGTTATATCATTATATGTCTCACTTTCACTCAAATGTACATCTATGGCATGTTTACTTTGCGATGCTAAACGAACCAACTCGGGTAAATTTCTATACGAATCGGGCCCGGCAACAATATCAGCCAATACATCATTATCAAACAATTGATCGCGAAGTCGTTCTGCCATACATCCTATAACACCTATAAGCAGTTTGGAGTTTTGTTTACGCATTTTTTTAATCACATTCAAACGCTGAAAAACTTTATTTTCGGCATGTTCACGAATAGAACAAGTATTTAATAAAATAAGCGATGCTTGTTTTATTTCTTCGGTATATGTATATCCATCTTGTTCAAGCACAGCTGCCACAACTTCACTATCGTTAAAATTCATCTGGCAACCATACGTTTCTATATAGAGATATTTTTGAGACATAGTACAAATTTTGACAGCAAAAATAGATGTTAATTATTAATTTTTAATTATTACCATTTAATTTTTCACTGATTAATACCGTACCTAAAAGCAAAATTGAAAAGAAATCAAAAAAATATACTGCATATTGTTCCTAATAAATATATATTTGTATTCATTGTAATGATATGCAATTATTCTATTCCGAATATATTACTCCTACCACAATTCTTTTACCTGAAGAAGAAAGTGTACATTGCACCAAAGTATTGCGACGTAACATTGGACATACCATACAAATTATTGATGGTAAAGGAACTATGTACGATGCTGAAATCATGGAAATTCACAAAAAGCAAACAATTTGTTCAATTAAAACTTTACATAACAATTTTGGCGTTCACCCCTATTTTCTTCGTATGTGCGTTGCTCCCACAAAAAACATAGATCGATTTGAGTTTTTTATAGAAAAAGCCGTGGAAATGGGTGTAAATGAAATAATCCCTATACAATGTGAGAATTCAGAACGCATTATTGTTAAACCTGAACGATTAGAACGCATTTGCATATCGGCTATGAAACAATCATACAAAGCACAGAAACCAATCATTGCACCTATTCAAACATGTAGCAAAATACTTTTGAGTAAATACGAAGGTGTTTGTTGCATAGCACATTGCAGTAACAGTGAGCATAAAAAAAATTTATTTTCTCAAATAACCAAAGGAATACCAACAACTATCCTTATTGGTCCCGAAGGTGATTTTAGTAAACAAGAAATTCAATTGGCACAACAACATAATTGGATTGAAGTACATTTAGGAACAAGTCGTTTACGAACCGAAACTGCAGCTATAGCTGCAGTTCATACAGTATATGTAAAACATTCAGAATAATTATTTTATCCCAACCAATTCAACTTCAAAAATTATTGATTTACACGGAGGAATTCGTAATTTTTTGTCACCATATTCACCAGCTGCTAATTTCGAAGGTGATACACATACAGCCTTACCACCTTTTTTCATAGTTTTTACTAATTCGGCTAAACACGGCCACACAAACGGATCATTTACTCTAAAAATTAATGGGTCTGCTTTTGCGTATGTTGTATAAATAAGTTCTCCATTAATATAGGTTGCTCTATAATGAATAGCTACTTCATCTTGATTATTTACCTGTTTCCCGGCACCTTGTTTTGTATGAATTATATATAACCCCGATTGAGTAGGTTTTGCTTCGGGATATTGTTTTTCAATATAATCTTCAAGCAACATTTTCTCCTCTTCGCACAATGGTTTTATTACTTTTTTTGCTTCTTCTTCAAATTCCGAAGGAGAATATATTTTTTCTAATTTTATTTGGAATCGAAGTTTTTCATCGTCTCTAAATTTTTGAATCATTGGAGATTTTGGATCGGCAGCGGAATAAAATTGACGAGCATTAATTAAAAAACTCATACTATCGCCTTCGTGCATCATTGCATAAGCATCGTTTACAGTATTACCGGGTGATTGAGGCTGCACAAAATCCATAATAAAACGAGATGAGATTTCTCGAGAATCCCATAATAACGTATCTTTTTCGTTATAAAACCTCACTTTTAACAACAGTTTATCACCTGATTGAGGTTTCTTATTCGATTCAGATTTTACACAATACTTATATTCTAAACCATTTTCTGTAGATTCGTATTTTTTGGAATTTTCTGACGAACATGCCCAAAAAAATATTATAACCAAGCCATAAAAAAAACATTTCTTCATATCTATCGTTGTTTGTACATTGTTTCGTAATACATTTCATAATTACCAGAAACTACATTACGCAGCCATTCTTGATTTTGCAAATACCAATCTACTGTTATATCAAGCCCTTGTTCAAATGTAACCGATGGTTTCCACCCAAGTTTAGTCATAAGTTTTGAAGAATCTATAGCATATCGCAAATCGTGTCCTGCTCTATCTTTTACAAATGTTATAAGTTGAGCCGATTCTCCGGGTGTACGACCTAATTTAGTATCCATTATCTCACATAATTTTTTCACTAAATCAAGGTTTGTCCACTCATTGTTTCCGCCAATATTGTATGTTTCTCCCGCTTCAGCTTTGTGATAAATCAAATCAATCGCACTTGCATGGTCTATTACATACAACCAATCACGAACATTATCTCCTTTACCATATATTGGAAGTGGTTTTTTATTCATTATATTATTAATACACAATGGTATTAACTTTTCCGGGAAATGATTTGGCCCATAATTATTTGAACAATTACTTATAACAATAGGTAATTTATAGGTATTTGCATATGCTCTTACAAAATGGTCAGAACTTGCTTTAGCAGCCGAATATGGACTTTGTGGATCATACGGTGTTGTTTCAACAAAAAAACCGCCATCGTGCAACGAACCATACACTTCGTCGGTTGATACATGATAAAAACGCTTACCGTCATAATTATCTTTCCATGCATTTTTTGCTTCATTCAACAACACTACGGTACCATATACATTGGTTCTAACAAATGAAAATGGGTCTGTAATTGAACGATCTACATGAGATTCTGCAGCAAGATGAATTACTCCATCAAATTTGTATGTTTCAAATAACTGATGAACTTTTTCAACATCGGCTATATCTCCACGTTCAAATATATAATTTGGTTTATTTTCAATATCTTTTAAATTTTCAAGATTTCCAGCGTAGGTTAACAAATCAAGATTAAC
>JAJUFK010000217.1 GCA_029266015.1 Bacteroidota bacterium | reverse complement strand
GTTTTAATTTTACCGTTGGAAATATGCGAAAGTTCTACTGATGATATAATTGAATGCTGATTTCTAATTGAATATGTATATTGAAAATCAATTCCTGCATAAAAATTTATTGGACTACTTAATGCTGTATTGTATGGAGTTTTTAAAAGTGATGAATGTATGTATGATATACCCACATTTTGTTCAAAGCTAATTGTGTGTTTTGCATGAGAAAATAACGAAATACGCATAGTTCCAAAACATTGCGAAGCGTATCCTAACAGCAGACTATTCCCAAGAGATATATGTTGGTAAGCAATACCAAAAGAAGGAAAATTGTACAGTGTATCAAATTGAGTGATGTGTTTGTTTTTTTGATTATACTGAATTTCAAATCCTTTTTGGTATTCTGCAAGTAAAAATGCTATACTTGAATGATGAGGTAATACCGTTCCTCCAATGAGTTTTGTTTGAATTTCATTGGTAATTTGTCCAAATGTTTTATTATAAGTAAAACATGTAATTATGAGTAATATATATAAATATTGTTTCAAAATAATATTAAAATATAGTGAAGATATAAGGGTAAAAATAAGTGTTTTTTCATATTGTACATAAAAAAATCAAATAGTCGTGTAAAAAATTGATTTAAATGTGTATATTTGCATAAAATAGGATAAACAATATTTTGTAGAGTCAATATATTCCTATTTGAAATTTAAGAAATGTGTGTGTCTTTACTACCTGTTTTTGTCGAAACACAATCAGTGTAATCCAATCGATATTCTTTCATTTTCTTAATAGTATTAATCAAATTGCAATTAGCAACATTTCTGATTGTGAGTAAACAACTATGTGTAAAAATGAGAATTTATGTTGGAAATTTAGACGAAAGAATTGAAGATAGTCATTTATTTGAGGCATTTTCAGAGTTTGGTAAAGTAGAAAAAGCAAATATTCAACTTGATAAGTATACCCGTAAATCAACAGGATATGGATTTGTGGAAATGCCTATTGAAGAGGAAGCTTTGTTTGTAATAGCAAAAGTTAATGGCGCTACATGGGAAGGGAAAAAATTAATTGTAAAAAAAGCATTTGATAAAAAATAGAATAACAATTTAACACAAAACATTATGAACATTTATGTAGGAAGCCTTGACTTCAAAGTAAAGGAACAACAATTAGAACAAGCATTTGCAGCATACGGCGATGTAACTTCTGTACGAATAATTACTGATAAAGTAACTCGCAGAAGTAAAGGGTTTGCGTTTGTAGAAATGCCAAACGATGCTGACGCTCAGGCAGCTATAGAAGGTTTAAACGGATCTACTATCGGTAGTCGTCAGGTTATCGTTAATGAATCTCGTCCAAAAAGTAATTAATTAACAAAAATAGAATACAACATGGCAAAAGGTAAAGTAAAATGGTATAATGTTACCAAAGGATTTGGATTTATAGCAAAAGAAGACGGAAAAGATATTTTCGTTCACAGAACAGGTATAGATAGAGCAATAGCAGCTCTTGAACCTGATCAAGAAGTTACTTTTGACGAACAAGATGGTCAAAAAGGAATTATGGCTGTAAATGTTAAATTAATCTAATTATAAAACGAAAGTATTTTTCTACAATATAATTGATTTTAAATATCTAAAAATCTGATACATACTAAGTATCGGATTTTTTTTGTTTGTTTTTTAGTACTATGTATAGCATAGTACTAAAATATATATATATTTGCATTGTAAACAATTTACGTATGGATATTGAAAATTCAAAAGCTCAAATGAAAAAGGGTGTATTGGAATTGTGCATTCTTTCGATTATTTCAAAAAATGATGCGTATGCTTCTGATATTATTGAATATATGAGAAATGCAGATTTATTAATTGTAGAAGGAACATTATATCCGTTGCTTACGCGGTTAAAAAATGATGGTTTGTTAACATATAGATGGGAAGAGTCTAAAAGTGGTCCACCTCGTAAATATTATACTATTACCCCGTTGGGACGTGATTTTTTACATGAATTACAAGGTTCGTGGAATGAATTGCTTGCGTCTGTTTCTATTGTATTACAAAATAAATAACTCATAAACTATAATTGCTATGAAAAAAACAGTTACAATCAATGTTAATGGAACTATGTTTCATTTTGATGAAGATGCTTATGCTGTATTACAAGATTATTTACAAACACTTGAAAAACACTTTAATTCTGAAAACGGCTCTGTGGAAATAATGCAAGATATTGAAGCTCGTATAGCAGAATTATTGCTTATGAAAATTAAACGTCCTGAACAGGTTGTAACTATACATGATATACAAGAAATAATTACAATTATGGGAACTCCCGAAGATTTTGGGATACATACCAATACCAATGAAACATCAAATTCGCAAGCAAATGCACCACACGTAAAAAGATTATACAGAGATGAAGACGGGCGTATTTTAGGTGGTGTATGTGCCGGTATGGCATATTATTTTGCTGTTGATGTAGTGTTAATACGAATTATATTTATTATTTCTTTCTTTTTTGCAGGTCCGCTTATTTATTTGGCTGCTTGGTTAATTATCCCCAAAGCACGTACTACAAGTCAAAAAGTAGAAATGAGATGTGAAAAAATTGATATTGAATCTATTAAGGCGCGTTTTAAACAAGGTTTTGAAGAGGTGAAACAAAATTCAACGCAATTTGTTAGGCAAACATGGCGTGAAAATAAGGTGTCTGCTTTTTTTATAGAATTAGGAGGACATATGTTACGAGCTGTTTTTGCAATTTCAATTTTAATTGTAATTGCTGTATGTATTTCACTTTTTTTTGGGCTTTCTTTAAGTTGGGTTGATTTTTCGGGAATCGTTAGTGTGCTTCCACAAGGTGTTGATGCTTGTTTGCAATACCTTTTTGCTGATACATATCAAAGTAATTTGGTTGTTTTGGGTTGTATGATTTTTATTTTATTACCGATATTTCTTCTAATTTGGGGAATGTTTTCATTGTTATTGGGAATTAAGAAAAATTCCAAAATTATAGGATATATATCCTTTATTGTTTGGTTAGCAGGTTTTTGTATGATAGGTTTTGGGGGGTATGGTGTATATTTAGATTTTAGTAAACGTGAAGTAATTTCACAAACATATTCAAAAGAAACTTCGGCACAAAAATTTGTAATACACAAAGAAGGATTTGCAAATGATATTTCTTGTAATTATATAGGTTCTAATATCTATCATATAAAACATTGGGCTTGTATTGAATGTGTTGAACATACAATTTGTGCAACTGAAGTTGAAATGCAAGTTGATTACAAAAAACAAGACTCTGTTACTGTACAAATATATTACGCTGCTCGCGGAAAATCTCATGAAATTGCTCATGCTCGTGCTCAAGCATTAGAATGTAAACCAATTATAACTGATTCAACAATTGTGTTACCAAAGTTTGTTGCATTAGAACCGGGGAATCAATGGAGAAATCAAAGGGTACAAGTTTTTATTACTTTGCCTAAAGGAACTGCATATTCTGTTGTTGAAAAATGATAGCATTTATAATCATTTATTAATGTATGGTTAAAGTATTGAATCTATAGAATGTAATATTATATTTTTATATTGTGCAATATTTTTGCATTTTTTAATTTGTTTGAGTATCTTTTTCCCATCTTCAAATGCTTCATGATGAAGAGTCCACATTTCTTCAAAGCGTTTAAGTATAGAAAAATCACCGGAATATTTCTGAGAACAATATTCTATTATGTTCATATGAAATGCTTGTAAAATATGTATTTTCTCTTTTTTTGAAATTGTTATATTTCGTATTTCGTGTAATAAAAAAGGATTTTTTATTATACCGCGTCCAATCATATATGCATGCGTATAAGGTGAAATGTCTTGTATTTTTAGAATGTCGCTTGGGTGTATAATATCACCATTATAACATACCCTATGTTTAAGTTGTGATGCTAAATGAGAGTATTCGGTAAGTAATACTTTGCCTTTGTATTGCATAATTCCTGTACGAGCATGTATTATTATTTCACAAAAAGGAAATTGATTAAATATTGGAATAAGTCTTTCAAATTCTATACTTTCCTCTTCACCTAATCGGCATTTGATTGATATTGAAAGTTTTGTTTTTGAGAAAATATGCTCAAATAATTGTTGTATATCTATGGTATGTGGCAGCAAACCCGAACCTAATTTGTGATTGGTTACCTTTGAAAAAGGACAACCTAAATTTATATTTACTTCAGAATACCCTAATTGTGAGCATAAGTCTTCAAATACGGTAAACGATTCTATATCATTTCCCAAAAATTGGGGTATAGGTTTTTGATATATATTATGTACAGGAAGAATATCATTGCATTGACTTTTTCTGATAAATTCACCTTTTTCAATTCGAATATACGGTGAAAATGTTTTATCGAATTGTGCAATATGTTTATAAAATGCTTCTCTAAAAATCC